>JAUSOJ010000071.1 GCA_030656195.1 Lutibacter sp. | reverse complement strand
AATCCAAATACAAGAACTGCAATGAATGCTCGGAATAAAAAATTCAACTACCGAAGTTTCGGTATCATTAAATTCAAGCAGTTTTTCAATAATAGCTGAATTTTCAAGATAATTGAACTTACCTTTTATGTCGGACGGAATAGTTCCTGGCGTAGACTGTAAGTCATAATAACAACCTAACTCGTTGTTGCTTAGTATCTCATAAACTGTTTTACATCCATTGCAGCAAAAATGCTTTTCATCAAAAATTTTTGGAGCCTTTCCGTTTGATGCACCGCAATGATAACAATTGTTTATATCCATTCTAAATTCTAATTCTTCGCAAAAATATTCATTTATAATTTCCTAGTTATGACATTTATCATTTATTTTTGTACCTTTACAAATGTTACTACTTAACTAAATTCTTTTTTTAGTATGTCAAATTGTTCACATTGTATTATGAAGCGTTTTAACGCTCTTAAAACTTTAACGCATGACGAATTGGAAAGATTTTCAGATCACAAAACATCGCTTATCATAAAGAAAGGCGAGAATATAATGACTGAAGGTAATTCTATCAACGGTTTATATTGCATTCAAGATGGAAAATGTAAATTGACTAAATTGAATACAAATGGTAAAGAACAAATTATAAAATTTGTTAAAGGTGGTGATATATTAGGACACCGCTCCATTTTAAGTGAAGAACCTGTTGGATTAAATGCAACCGCTTTGGAAGATATGCGTGTTTGTTTTATTCCTAAAGGCGACATTTTAGAATCAATCAAAGACAATCCGCAATTTTCTTTAAATTTAATCAAAAATATTTCGCTTCAGTTAAGCCATGCCAATACCGCTATTTCACAAATGGCCCAAAAACCAGTAAAAGACAGGTTAGCGGAGACTTTGCTGAGTTTGGAAGAAATATTTGGTGTTGATAATGAAGATTGCATAGACGTTATTTTAACAAGAGAAGAAATTGCAAATACCATTGGCACCGCTACGGAATCTGCCATACGATTGTTATCCAACTTAAAAAAGGATGGCGTAATTGATTTGCTTGGCAAAAAAATTAAAATTTTAAACAAAAATACACTTAAAAATATCTCTGAAGGTTATTGATCATTGATTTACCTTCATAAAAAAAGCCTTTTAGACAAAATCTAAAAGGCTTTTTTTTTATGAATATACTTTTGTTTATTGCGCCATCATAGCAGCTGCAATGCGTTTGTAAATACCCGCTTCCAGTTTAGAACGAATGGCTGAAAAAGCTTCAATAGTTACTTTAACGTCTTCCAAATTATGAGTTGCTGTTGGAATCAATCTTAAAATAATCAATCCTTTTGGAATTACGGGATACACTACAATGGAACAAAATATGCCGTAATTTTCGCGTAAGTCATTTACCATAGCCATTGCTTCAGGTATATCACCTTCTAAAAACACAGGAGTTACGCACGTATTTGTTTTTCCAATGTTAAAACCCTGATCTTTTAAACCATTTTGAAGTGCATGAACATTCTCCCATAACTTTTCTTTAAGTTCGGGCATTGTTCTTAACATATCCAGACGTTTTAATGCACCAATAACCATGGGCATCGGTAAAGATTTGGCGAACATTTGAGAACGCATATTGTATTTTAAATACTGAATAATATCTTTATCTGCCGCGAAAAATGCGCCAAATCCAGCCATCGATTTAGCAAAAGTTGAAAAATACACATCGATACCATCTTGCACGCCTTGTTCAAAACCTGTTCCTCTTCCATCTTCACCTTGTGTTCCAAATCCGTGAGCGTCATCAACTAAAAATCTAAAATTGTATTTTTCTTTAAGTGCAACAATTTCTTTTAATTTTCCCTGCTCACCACGCATTCCAAAAACACCTTCTGAAATGACAAGAATACCTCCATTGGTTTCTTCGGCTATTTTTGTGGCTCTTTGCAAGTTTTTTTCTAAACTCTCAACATTGTTATGTTGAAATGTAAACCTTTTTCCGGGATGTAATCTAACGCCGTCAATAATACAGGCATGCGCATCCATATCATAAACAATTACATCGTTTTTGGTAACCAAAGCGTCAATGGCAGACACCATTCCCTGGTAACCAAAATTCACCAAATAGGCAGATTCTTTGTGTTCAAATTCGGCCAATTCTTTTTCTAATTGTTCATGGTATTTTGTGTGCCCCGACATCATTCTCGCACCCATTGGGTAAGCCATGCCATATTGTGCAGCAGCTTCAGCATCTGCCTTTCTTACTTCTGGGTGATTTGCCAATCCGAGGTAATCATTAATGCTCCAGGTAATAACATTTTTACCGTTAAAAGTCATTTTGTTAGAGATTTCTCCTTCTAACTTTGGAAAAACATAGTATCCTTCAGCTTGTTCAGCCCATTTTCCTAACGGACCTTTATCTTTTACAATTCTTTCAAATAGATCTTTCATTATATCTTTTTTCTGTATAAAAAGTAATTTATACTAATTTCATTTTTAAGGCTACAAAGTAAGTGATTATTTTTCTGCTAATCAAATGTTATGAAACAAAAAACGGGTCTGAAAATTAATTTCCAAACCCGTTTTTGATATATTTATTGGCTACTTAATATATTCAACTGCAGCCGACTCTTGTTTCTGTGAGTCAAAAAAGCCTTGTTCTTTCATCCATTCATCGCTGTAAATTTTTTCCATATAACGAGAACCGTGATCTGGTAAAATTAAGACTACTTTAGATTTCTCATCAAACATTCCCTGCGCTGCGTATTGCATAGTTGCCTGCATTACAGCACCACTAGTATAACCGGTAAATAAACCCTCGGTTAATGCAAGTTCTCTGGCTCTATGAGCTGCCGCTTCATCAGTTACTTTTTCAAAAACATCAATAGCATCAAAATCTGTGGCAGTAGGAATTAGATTTTTCCCCAATCCTTCAATTCTATATGGATAAATTTCATTTTTATCGAACTCTCCTGTTTCGTGAAATTTCTTTAAAATTGATCCAAATGCATCAACACCCAATGTTCTAATATTGGGATTTTGTTCTTTTAAATATTTAGAAACACCTGAAATTGTTCCGCCTGTGCCACTTGCAGCTACCAAATGCGTTATTTCGCCATTGGTTTGTTTCCAAATTTCCGGTCCGGTTGAACCATAGTGCGCATCTACATTTAACTTGTTAAAATATTGATTGATATATACTGAATTTGCTGTTTCTGAATGCAATCTTTTAGCAACCTGATAATAAGAACGTGAATCGTCTGCATCTACGTGTGCAGGGCAAACATACACTTTAGCGCCCATCGCTTTCAACATATTTATTTTACCCGGAGAAGCTTTAGAACTCACCGCCAATATACAGTTATACCCTTTTATAACACTTACCATAGCAAGGCTGAACCCTGTATTACCAGAGGTTGTTTCAATTATTGTACTTCCTGGCTTTAAAATCCCCTGCTTCTCAGCTTCTTCAATAATATGAACGGCGATTCTATCTTTCATAGAATGTCCAGGATTAAATCCTTCATACTTAACATAAAAGGTGCCGGAAAGGTCTTTGGTGATTTTGTTTAGCTTAATTAAGGGAGTATTGCCTATTAGGTCTAAAATATTGTTACTTATACCTATATTTTCTGCCATTTTTTAAAATTTAATTCAGCTATAATATTTTAAATACGAATTTAACAATAATAATCTATTGTGCAAATTTAATATTTTTTTTTAAATTTCCTTTCTTCCTTCTAAATCAATCACAAAACTGTAGTCTCTTGCTGTTTCTTTTAACGAATCAAATCGACCTGAAGCCCCGCCGTGACCTGCTTCCATATTAATATGCATCACTAAAATATTTTCATCAATTTTTAATTCCCGAAGTTTGGCTACCCATTTTGCAGGCTCAAAATATTGAACTTGCGAATCATGCAAACCTGTTGTAACCAACATATTAGGATATTTCTGCTCAGAAACATTATCATAAGGCGAATATGATTTCATATAATCATAATAAGCCTTTTTATTTGGATTTCCCCATTCATCATATTCTCCGGTGGTTAAGGGAATGCTATCATCTAACATGGTGGTGACAACATCAACAAAAGGCACTGCGGCTATGATTCCGTTAAACAATTCCGGATTCATATTAATGACAGCTCCCACCAATAAACCTCCTGCAGAACCGCCACTTGCATACAAATGTGCACTCGAAGTGTATTCTTTTTCAATTAAAAATTTCGCACAATCAATAAAATCGGTAAAAGTGTTTTTTTTGTGCAATAACTTGCCTTTTTCGTACCATTTGCGGCCTAAATATTCTCCGCCTCTCACATGGGCGATTGCAAACACAAAACCTCTGTCCAATAAACTTAAACGTGTGGTGCTAAATCCGGCATCAATAGAGTGTCCGTAAGAACCATATCCATACAAAAGCAATGGTGTGTCTTTTGTCAACGGCGTATTTTTATGATGCACCAATGAGATCGGAATTTTAGTTCCGTCAAGTGCTGTTGCCCATACGCGCTCACTGATGTAATTGTTTTTATCAAACTTTCCGCCCAATACTTCCTGTTCTTTTTTGATTTCTTTTGTTTTTGAAACTACGTCAAAATCTATGATTGAACTTGGCGTTGTCATAGAATTATATCCATAACGAATCACATTGGTGTCAAATTCCGGATTGTTGTAAACACCTGCGGAATATGTTTCTTCATTAAAAGGAAGGTAAAAATCTTCTGTTTGGTCCCAACGAATAATTCTAATTTTATTCAACCCGTTTGAACGCTCTTCAACCACCAAAAAATCTTTAAAAATAGAAATGTCTTCCAACAAAACATCTTCTCTATGAGGCAAAACATCTATCCAATTTTCTATGGATGTTGCCTTTTCAGACGTTTTCATCAATTTAAAATTGGTCGCTTTGTCTTTATTGGTAAGTATGTAAAAATCACCATTGTAATGCGCAATATCATACTCAAGATTTCGCTTTCTTTTCTGGAATAGCCTGAATTCTCCTGTTGGATTATCGGCTTCTAAAATGCGGTATTCAGATGAAACTGTGCTGTGCGAACCAATAATAATATATTTTTCCGATTTTGAAGCGTAAACAAATGCGTTAAACGCATGTCCTTTTTCGTGATAAACTTCAACGTCTTGAGATGGATCTGTACCCAAAATATGGCGAAATATTTTTTCGCTTCTTAAGGTCTTTGGATTTTGAAGCGTATAAAACACCGTTTTATTGTCGCTTGCCCAAGCCGCACCACCTGTAGTGTTTTCAATCTTTTCAGGAAACAAATCGCCCGTTTCCAAATTTTTAAATTGCAAAGTATATTGTCTTCTTCCAACGGTATCAAAACCATAAACAGCCAATTCATTGTTTGGGCTGATGGACAATCCGGCCAATTTAAAATGGCTGAAGCCTTTTCCAAGTTCGTTCACATCGAACATAATCTGCTCGGGTGAATCTAAACTTTCTTTTTTACGTGAATAAATTGGGTATTGATTGCCTTTTTCGAATCGGGTGATATAATAGTAGTTCTTTTTTTTATAAGGAACCGACTCATCATCTTCCTTAATACGAGATTTCATCTCTTGAAATAAATCTTCCTGAAATTGCTTTGTATGCGCTGTTTTTGCTTCATAATAGGCGTTTTCAGTATTTAAATAATCTATAACCTCCTGATTTTCCCTATCGTTTAACCAATAATAGTTGTCAATTCTTACATCCCCATGAATTTCCAACTTCTTCGCTATCTTTTTCGCTTTTGGGGTCACTATATTTTTCTTCGTCATCTAAATAATTTCAATAATTTGCAAAATTAATCAATATGTATGAGTAAAAAATGCAAATGACTTAAAAATGTTTGTAGTTTGATAGCACAAGAAATAAAAGTTACTAAGATTATTTTTTTCTTTTATGGGCTATTATTCATCGAAAAAAGCATCGGTAAAGCCAATTAAATACACTTTTTCCTGAGCTCTTGTAACTGCGGTGTACAACCATCTTAAATATTCAATATTTTGTCCATCAGGTAAATAAGGCTGTTCAATAAAAACTGTTTTCCATTGCCCGCCCTGAGATTTATGGCAGGTGACGGCATACGCAAATTTAATTTGAAGCGCATTGAAGTATTTGTTTTGCTTAATTGCCAATAACTGCTTGTATTTGGATTTTTCCTGAGCATAATCTTTGGCGACTTCCTGATACAATTTGTTAGATTCTTCATAGGAGAGCGACGGCGATTCTGAAGTGAGCGTATCCAATAACAATACGGTTTCAAATGGTTTTTGATTCGGATAATCGATCATCCGTATTTTAACTTCTGCAAACCTAAATCCATATAACTCTTTGATGCTGAAAATTTCCAGAATTTCACAAATATCTCCATTGGCAATAAACCCTGCTTCACTGGTGTCTTCCAGCCAAAAATAATTGTTTTTAACAATCATAATATAGTCGCCCGAAGAGATTTCGTTTTCCTGACCGCGAATTTTACTTCTGATTTGTTCGTTGTATTGGTTGGCGCGCTTGTTTGAACGCACAATAAAAGTTGTGTCTTCCACACCAATATTTGTATAAGCGGTATTTATGGCATCTTCAATATCATACCCGTCAATTAAACGGATTAAATCAGGATAACCCAATTGAAATTGAAAATCGGTAAAACCGTTATTCGCCAAAATAAGTCGCAATTCAGTCGCGTTCAATAAAATTCCAGAATCCGCATGCTGGCGCATCACTTCACTTAATTCTATTTCCACCACTTCCTTTTGGTAATTTAAAGCAAGTTTGTGGGCATCTAATGCCGGACTAATTGCTAATTTTACCGGAGGCAATTGGGCAGTATCGCCTATTAAAACCAATTTACAGTTCACTCCAGAGTACACATAGGAGATTAAATCATCTAATAATGACCCCGATTCAAACAATTTTGCACCAATTGGTGCATCGGAAATCATCGAAGCTTCATCCACAAAAAATATGGTGTTTGAATGTTTATTTGTTTGCAATGTAAAATCAACACCGCCCGATTTATTCTTTTTAGGAAAATAAATTTTTTTATGAATTGTAAACGCAGGCTTGCTTGAATATCCAGAAATAACTTTGGCCGCTCTGCCCGTTGGGGCCAGTAAAACCGCCTTTTTACCTATCCTCCATAAATTATTTACCACGGTACTAATGGTGGTAGTTTTACCGGTACCGGCATATCCCTTGATAATAAATATGGCATTATTATTATTTTCAAGGATAAAATCTGTTAGTTTTATAAGTAATGAATCTTGAGAAATTGTGGGTTCAAATGGAAACTTTTCAACCAGATTAATATAGAATTCCTGCGCCGTTTTTGTCATATTTAAAATAAAAACCAAATATACAAATTGATTTATGCTTAAAAATTTTTCTCATTAAAAAAAATTTGTAGATTTGCGTACACACATAAAAAAAGAAAAATACAGATGATAACAGTTTTGATTATAGTAATAGGCATTGTAGTTACAGCTTTTTTAGCGTATGCAATAGTAAATTTTATTCCAAGAAAATTGCATTGGATAATTTCAATACTATTGATTGCCATCGCAATTTTTTTAGTTTACAAAATTAATTTTGAAATTACCAAGCCGATAAAATTCAATAAAGAAAAAAAGGAAAAGTATGCTAAAGTAATCAATAAATTAAAAATTATTCGTGATGCTGAAGTTGCTTACAAAAGAGTAAACGGAAATTACACTACTGATGGCGAAGCACTTATTCAATTTATTGAAAATGGAAAATTCGCATTAACTCAAACCAGATACGTTCCTAAAACGATATCAATTGGTGGAGGAATCACGAAAACCATAGAAGAAAGAGTTGTAGATACCATTGGTTATGATGAGGTAAAAAACGCTTTTGTTGGGAAAGATTATAAAAATATGATGAAAATTCCTGGAACCGATCAAACTTTCAAAATTGAAATTGGTGAAATTGAAAAAATTGTAGGCTTAAAAGCACCAGTTTTTGAAGTGAAAGTTGATAAAGCCTTAATTTTAGCCGGTATGGATGAAAATCTTGTGAAACAAGAAAAAGAAGCCATTGGCGGTGAAGAAGTGAGAGGGGAATTTATTAGAGTTGGTTCATTAACCGATGTGAGTGAGGACGGTAACTGGCCTCCATATTATGATAAAGGAGATAAAAAAATTAAAGAATAACGAATTAGATTTTTTAAATCTAGAAGATAACTATTTATCCATCCAACTTAGTTTGGATGGATTTTCTTTTTGTGTTTATCATAAAATTGAAGAAAAAGTAGGTGTTTTTGGGGTTTATGAATTTGATAACAGCACGGGTTCTCCATTTAAGCAACTGGAGTGCGTTAAAGAATTGTTTGCCCAAGAGAAAGTACTTCAATTAAACTATAAATCGGTATTTGTTACCCATTTTAACAATTTGGTCACCCAAGTTCCGCGTCCGTTATTTAACAAAAACAACTTAGAAAAATATTTACAGTATACGGTAAAAGTGCTGGAAAATGATTTTATTGCTTACGATGAACTGAACAATTCAGAAATTATAAATGTATATATTCCGTTTGTAAATGTTAACAATTTTTTGCTGGACGCTTATGAATCATTCACTTACAAACATTCCTCCACAGTATTGATTGAAAATTTACTGAATGAATATAAAAATTCAGAAGGCAGTTTTTGTTTTGTGAATATCACGGGCAAACATTTTGAAATTGTGGTCATTCAAAATAAAAAATTAGCACTGTATAATTTATTTAGTTTCACCACCAAAGAAGATTTTATTTACTATATCCTTTTTACGGCCGAGCAATTAAATTTAAATCCGGAAGAATTTGAATTGATTTTGATGGGAGATATTGAAAAGGAATCTGAACTTTATGATCTGGTGTATCAATATATCAGAAATATAAAATTTTATGTTCCAAGCAATGCCGATTTGCGATTAAACGAAATACCTCCACATTCAAATTTTACCTTATTAAACCAATTTAAATAATAATGCGCATTATTTCAGGAATCCACAAAAGCAAACGCATTCAGGCGCCTAAAAATTTGCCTGTAAGGCCAACAACCGACATGGCCAAAGAGGCGTTGTTTAACATTCTTAATAATTTGTATTATTTTGATGATATCTCGGTATTGGATTTATTTTCGGGAACCGGAAATATAAGTTACGAATTTGGATCGAGAGGCACAGAGAATATTACGGCGGTTGATGTTCATGCCGGTTGTATCCAATTTATCAATACCACGGCCAAATCGCTGGATTTATCGATCACGACCATTAAAAGTGATGTTTTTAACTATTTAGAAAAGACCAATTCAAAATTTGATATCATTTTTGCCGATGCACCTTATGAATTTGAACTGGCACTGTTTGAAAAAATTGTTGCATTGGTTTTCGACAATAATTTGCTTACGGAAGAAGGGATCTTGGTAATTGAACACTCTAAACAAACCGATTTTAAAAGCCATTCACGGTTAAGTTACCAAAAAAAATATGGCGGTAATATGTTCAGTTTTTTTGAAAATAAAGAGGCTGATCTAGAATAAAGATTCTATAATTTGTTTTTCGGTAATTCCCTCCGCTTCAGCTTTGTAATTTCGCACGATTCGGTGGCGCAAAATGGCATAAGCCACTGCTTGCACATCTTCAATATCGGGTGAATATTTCTCATTTACAGCCGCATTTGCTTTTGCCCCTAAAATTAAGAATTGTGAAGCTCTTGGCCCTGCGCCCCAATCAATATAATCATTGACCATTTTAGTTGAATAAGGCGTGTTTGGGCGCGTTTTAGACACCAATGTCACCGCATATTCAATCACATTGTCAGCAACGGGAATTCTTCTTATTAAACGCTGAAAATTTATGATCTCATCAGAAGAAAGAATGGTGTCAACAACTTTTTTAACATCGTTGGTGGTACTTTTCACCACTTCAACCTCTTCGTTAAAACTTGGATAATCTAAATTTATGGAAAACATAAATCGGTCTAACTGGGCTTCAGGCAAGGGATAGGTTCCCTCCTGCTCAATTGGGTTTTGGGTTGCCAGCACAAAAAACGGACTGGCCAATTTGTGTTGATGGCCGGAAATGGTTACAGACCGCTCCTGCATTGCTTCCAACAAAGCCGCTTGCGTTTTTGGCGGTGTACGGTTGATTTCATCAGCCAAAATAATATTGCTGAAAATAGGCCCTTTTAAAAATTTAAAATGGGTTGTCTCATCTAAAATTTCACTTCCTAAAATATCGGAAGGCATTAAATCGGGCGTAAACTGAATGCGTTTAAAATCGAGTCCCAACGTTTCTGAAATGGTTTGTACCATAAGTGTTTTTGCCAAGCCGGGAACGCCGATAAGCAAAGAATGTCCGCCGCATAAAATGGAAAGCAAAATATGGTTTACGGCTTCTTGTTGCCCAATAATTACCTTCCCAATTTCTTGTTTAAGCGCTTTATGTTTTTCAACCAATTCCTTTAATGCAGCAACATCTGACATAATTTAGTCCTTTTTCCAGTTATTTTTAAAATCGCAGGCTTTATAATCGTTGTTTATTTTAATGTAAGTATCTTTAATTTTATCTTTCGACCATTTTTCCACAGTTTCCTCTTTCTTTTTTTGCAAGGTTAATTGTTGAATTTTTTCGTAATCTTTGGTGAAATTCGCGGTATGTGCATCGTCTTTGCTTTTCACTAAAATAATTTTGTGCATTTTAGATTCTCCCCTTACTTCATCGTAAAAAGGCAAGGTAATTTCACCGGTTTTTAAACTGCTGATTTTATTGTAAAGATTTGGGTCCATTCTTGTCAAGTCAAAACGGGTATCGTTTGTTTGCGGATTCAAAAGCAAACCGCTATTGTTTTTGGTGTCTTTATCCTCAGAATATTTTACAACCGCTTCTTCAAAAGTAATTTCTTTGTTAAGGATTTGCTCCCTAATTTTTGCCAATTCCGCATTTGATGCATTTAATTCGGCCTGGCTAATCTTTGGCTGAATTAAAATATGGCGCACATCGCGTTCTTGGCCTTTTATTTTTTCAACCATAATAATATGAAATCCAAATCCCGATTCAAATGGTTCGGAAATTTCTCCTTCATCCAAGCTAAAAGCCACTTCCTTAAATTCTTTTATAAAACCACTTTCTCTTGTAAGCGAATACAAACCTGCTGCGCCCGGACCAGTTCCAGAAACGGCTGGATCATCAGAATTGATGATTGCTTTCAATCTAAAGCTGAAACCGCTTTCGATTTCTTTTTTAATTTCATTTAATTTATCCAGCACCCTATTGGTTTCTTCTTCGGATGGTTTTATCATTTTAACAATTTGCGCCAATTCAATTTCAGCACTAAATTCTGGCAAATTGCCGTCTTTCTCCAGATTTCTAAAATAGGTTCTCACCTCTTCCGGAGTCACATCTATTTTTTCAGTGATGCTTGCGCGTTCTTTTTGAATAAGCAATTGTTCTTTTTGGATTTCATACAATTCTTTTCTTAAATCTTCTTCGTCATTAAATCCGTACATTTTCACCACTTTTTCCATGTTTCCCAGTTGTTGGGTGAAATAAGAAATATTGCGTTCAACTTCTGAATTTATTTCAACATCAGAAACTACAATACTGTCAACCACTGCATGATGCGCAATCAGTTTTTGGGTCATAATTTCTTCCAATATTTCACAATCGGTAATGTCTAATTTGCCTTCAATACGTTGTTGTAACTCTTTTTTAAATTTTTCAACATCAGAATCAAGCACAATGTTTTTGCCAACTACCACAGCTACGCCATCTAATTTTATTCGCTCTTGCGCATTTATTCCTGTAAAAATTAACAGTAATGCTATAATCATTGTATTTTTTTTCATGCTAATATATTTCAAATTGTTTTTTTTTAGTTGCATCCTTAATTAATGTTTCTTCAATATTTCTTAATAGTAATAATTTGCGTTGGTGTAAAATCATTTGCTTAATTGCAGGTGTAATATAGCTTTTTGGAGCAATTTCATTACTTTGTAACACCATTTTAATAGTGACCAAATATAAGCTTAATGAATCTTCTTTTTGAAAAAAATGATCTTTTTTTAACAACTGCTGTTTGTCTTCGGTTTTTAAAACAGGAATCTCATTTAATAAATCGCTATATTTAATCCAAATTGAATCGTTTAAATGATGTGATTTCATAAAAAGCGCCTTTTCCTTGAGTCTTTCTAAATCTTTATAAGTTGTTGATTTAAATAATTTTGATAACTCATTTTTATTTGAATCCTCTTTTCCTATTTTAATATATTTTAGCTTGACTAATTCCTCATTCAGCTTGAAAATTTCACTGTTGTTTAAATAAAACTGATCAATATCATCATCCGTAATTACGGTATCTAGATACTGTTTTACCACAGCTTCTTTGTAGGAATTAATAAACAAATCTTCCCGGTATTTTTTAACCAGATCTTCAAATTCTTCTGTTTTGTTTTCTAAATTTAATTGCGCTTTAGATAACAATAATTGTTGCTTAATCCAATTATTTATAAAGTTATTCACCAACGCAATACTGTCTTGCTTGCTAATGTCTTTTGTAAAAATCGCCATCAAATCATCTTTGTACAAATAGGTGTCATTCACCCTCGCCACGGCTTGGGGCGTCACCTTTTTTTTGAACGTAAAATAATCACAGGATTGCAAAAGAATGAGTGACAATAACAAATAAAAAAATGTTGGTTTCATAAATGATTTTTCTGCCCTAAAAAGACTTGTTTAAATTTAACAAAATCGGTGCAATTTATTTTTTATTTTTGGGATGTGCTGTTAAAGGAATCACAAAGATATAATCCCTTCAATTTTTTCAGCTTCCAAATAAATTGAAATTATATCATCTGAATTTTTCATAATCACATGAATGGAAATACTTGTAAATTTTCCTGTTTTTGAAGAAGTCTTTGTAATTACAGCGCCTTTAAAATCAAACAAATCCTCCACTTGTTTTATTTTTTCTTCATGGGTGGAAACAATAAATTTAAAAAGGTATTCAGACGGAAAAATATTGCCTTCGTCCAACTTATTCTTTAACTTTTCGTAAAATTCTGCTCTGTTGTCCATTTCTATTTTTTAATAACGGTTTGCAAATATAATACCGTTTTACGACTGTTGATATTTAGCTGACAAAATTACAAGATTATATTAAGTATAATTTAACGAATATCTTATTTTTGCTGAATGCAAACAAAAATTGTTATCACTGGAGGTCCCGGAACCGGTAAATCAACTGTCATAGATGAATTGGCCAAACGTAATTTTACGTGTATGCCCGAAATATCGAGGGAGATCACGCTAAATGCCCGACAAAATGGCACAGAACAACTATTTTTGACCAAGCCTTTGCTGTTTAGCGAATTGTTGCTGGAAGGTCGCGTAAACCAATATTTAGAAGCTGAAACAAAAAACAGTTCCCTGGTTTTTTTCGACAGAGGCATTCCGGATGTGCATGCGTATATGAATTATATTTGCATTGATTATCCAAAAACCTATATCAATACAAGCAATTTTTACCGTTACAATTATATTTTTTTGATGGCGCCCTGGGAAGAAATTTATATTACGGACAATGAGCGTTATGAGAATTTTGAACAGGCACTGGCCATTCACAACCATCTTGAAAAAACTTATACTGCCTTAAATTATGTCATTATTGAAGTTCCGACCGGAACCGTTAAAGAAAGAACAGATTTTATCTTAACTTCCATTAAATAATGAAAACGCCTCTTGAAATATTAAAAAAATATTGGGGCTACGACCAATTTATAAGTCCGCAAGAGGAAATTATCGCTTCCGTTTTAAAGGGTGAAAACACCATTGTTTTATTGCCTACAAGCGGTGGAAAATCGATTTGCTATCAAGTGCCTGCTATGATTTTTGAAGGTGTTTGCATCGTTATTTCGCCATTGATTGCTTTAATTCATGACCAAGTAAATTATTTAAAGGAAAAAAATATTAAAGCCATCGCTTTAACTTCCCAACTTTCCCAAGATGAAATTATTATTGCCTTTGACAACTTACAGTTTGGCGGTTTTAATTTTTTATACCTTTCTCCTGAAAAACTGCAATCGGATTTTATCCAGGAAAAAATTAAACAATTAAATGTTTCGCTTATTGCCATTGATGAAGCGCATTGCATATCAGAATGGGGACACGATTTTAGGCCTTCCTATTTAAAACTAAGTCTGCTGAAAGAACTGAAACCGGAAGCTACTTTTATTGCGCTCACAGCAACGGCCACGCAACGGGTTTTGGAAGATATCCAAAATAACTTAGGGCTAAAAGAAGCAAAAATCATTAAAAAATCGTTCAAACGTAAAAATCTCATTTATCACGTTCGACTGACGGAAGATATTTATGGCAAACTGATTCAAATTTTAGCTAAAATAAACGCTTCAGTAATCGTTTACACCAACAACCGAAAACAAACAAAGGAAGTATGCGATGTTTTACTGAAAAATAATTTCAAAAGCAGTTTTTACCACGGCGGATTGTCCAATGCCGAAAAAAATGAAGCTTATACCAATTGGATGAGCGACAAAACTCCCATTATGGTGGCCACAAATGCATTTGGAATGGGCATCAACAAACTGAATGTCAGGGCTGTTATTCATATCAATATACCAAACAGCCTGGAAAATTATATTCAGGAAGCAGGAAGGGCAGGAAGAGACGGAAAAACCTCTTACG
>JAUSOJ010000132.1 GCA_030656195.1 Lutibacter sp. | reverse complement strand
AAGAAAAATCACAAGTAATAGAAGCTTTAACAACCAAGTTAACTGAAGGTAAAATAATCTATTTTGCAGATATATCAGGGTTAAATGCTTTACAAACATCTAATTTAAGAAGAGCTTGTTTTAAAGCAAAAATAAAACTCGCAGTTGTTAAAAACACATTGCTTGGTAAAGCAATGGAAAAATCTGATAAAGATTTCGGAGACTTACCATCGATATTAAAAGGAAACACTTCTTTAATGATATCTGAAACAAGTAGCGCTCCAGCGAAATTAATTAAAGATTTCAGAAAAAAATCTCTTATTCCTTTATTAAAAGGAGCTTATGTTGAAGAAGCAATCTATATTGGTGACAACCAGTTAGAATCTTTGGTGAACATAAAATCCAAAGAACAAGTTATTGGAGATATCATTACCTTATTACAATCACCTGCTAAAAATGTTATTTCAGCGTTGCAATCAGGAGGTAATAAATTATCTGGTATTCTTACAACATTATCAGAGAAATAAATTCGTGCACTAATAAATAAATAATAAAAATTTAAACAAAGAGAAATGGCAGATTTAAAAGATTTCGCAGAGAAACTTGTTAACTTAACAGTTAAAGAAGTAAATGAGTTGGCTAAAATATTAAAAGACGAGTATGGTATTGAGCCAGCAGCAGCAGTAGCAGTTGCAGGTCCTGCAGCAGCAGCTGGAGGAGATGACGAAGCTGAGGTAAAAACTGAATTCGACGTAATTTTAAAAGCAGCTGGTGATTCTAAATTAGCAGTGGTTAAATTGGTTAAGGAATTAACCGGTTTAGGTCTAAAAGAAGCTAAAGCTATTGTTGATGCTGCACCAGCACCAATAAAAGAAGGTATTTCTAAAGATGAAGCTGAAGGATTAAAAGCGGCATTAGAAGAAGCTGGAGCTGAGGTTGAGCTTAAATAAGCTTTCATTAGCTAACACAATTTGAGGTTTAGGTCTGGGTGAAAGCCTCAGACCTAAACCGTTTTGTGTATATATTCGTTCTTATATTTTAATTGTTTTATTAACCTAAAGTTTTTGTCCATTGGCAACTAAAAAAATCACCGAAAGAATAAACTTCGCATCAGCTAAAATGGTAATGGAATATCCCGATTTCTTGGATATTCAGGTAAAATCATTTCAAGATTTTTTTCAACTAAAAACCAAAGCTGACGAAAGAAGTACCGAAGGATTATATAAAACCTTCCTCGATAACTTCCCAATTAGTGATACTCGTAACCAATTTGTGTTAGAGTTCTTGGACTACTTTGTAGATCCGCCTAGATATTCAATTCAAGAATGTATCGAAAGAGGTTTAACTTATTGTGTGCCATTAAAAGCGCGCTTAAAGCTATATTGCACAGATCCTGAACACGAAGATTTTGAAACAATTGTACAAGATGTTTATCTTGGTACAATTCCATATATGACACACAGCGGTACCTTTGTAATCAATGGTGCTGAAAGGGTTGTAGTTTCTCAATTGCATCGTTCACCGGGTGTATTCTTCGGGCAATCATTCCACGCAAATGGAACAAAATTATATTCAGCAAGGGTAATTCCTTTTAAAGGTTCTTGGATAGAATTTGCAACAGATATCAATCAAGTAATGTATGCTTATATTGATAGAAAGAAAAAATTACCGGTAACAACATTGTTCAGAGCCATTGGTTATGAACGTGATAAAGATATTTTGGAGATTTTTGATCTTGCAGAAGAAATTAAAGTTTCAAAAAGCGGATTAAAAAAATACATAGGCAGAAAACTGGCCGCACGTGTTTTAAAAACTTGGTTTGAAGATTTTGTTGATGAAGATACCGGCGAGGTTGTTTCTATTGAAAGAAATGAAATCGTATTGGACCGTGATACCATTTTAGAAAAAGATCAAATCGAAGAAATTATTGAATCAGGAACAAAAACAATCCTGCTTCATAAAGAAGATAATGAAATGGCTGATTATGCCATTATTCACAATACCTTGCAAAAAGATCCAACAAACTCTGAAAAAGAAGCTGTTGAGCATATTTACAGACAGTTGCGTAACGCTGAACCGCCAGATTTCGAAACTGCAAAAGGTATTATTGATAAATTATTCTTCTCAGAACAACGTTACAATTTAGGTGAAGTTGGTCGTTACAGAATGAACAAAAAGTTAGGATTGGATGTGTCTGTTGATGCAAAAGTTTTAACGAAAGAAGATATTATTACCATTATCAAAAACTTGATAAAATTAGTCAATTCAAAAGCGGAAGTTGATGATATTGACCATTTATCAAACCGTCGTGTACGTACGGTTGGCGAGCAATTGGCAAGTCAGTTTGGCGTTGGTCTTTCCCGTATGGCAAGAACCATTCGTGAACGTATGAATGTACGTGATAATGAAGTATTTACACCAATCGATTTGATCAACGCCAAAACGTTGTCATCTGTGATCAATTCATTTTTTGGGACAAAC
The DNA here is from genome assembly GCA_030656195.1 of Lutibacter sp. Classification (GTDB taxonomy): domain Bacteria; phylum Bacteroidota; class Bacteroidia; order Flavobacteriales; family Flavobacteriaceae; genus Lutibacter. The sequence continues at coordinate 1,812 of JAUSOJ010000132.1, read as the reverse complement.
CAATTGTCTCAATTTATGGACCAGACAAATCCATTGGCTGAAATTACGCACAAAAGAAGATTATCAGCACTAGGACCTGGAGGTTTATCCAGAGAAAGAGCAGGATTTGAGGTGCGTGACGTTCACTTTACACACTATGGCCGTTTGTGTCCGATTGAAACTCCTGAGGGACCAAATATTGGTTTAATTTCCTCTTTGGCAGTTTTCGCCAAAGTGAATAATTTAGGATTTATTGAGACGCCTTACAGAAAGGTAACCAATGGCCAGGTTAATATTGTTGATGAACCGTCTTATTTAAGTGCCGAAGAAGAAGAAGGAATGAAATTTGCCCAGTCAAATCTTCCTTTAGACAATGCAGGCAATTTTGTAAACGATAAAGTGATTGTTCGTGAAGAAGCGGATTATCCGGTAGTTGACCCGAAAGTGGTGAACTATATGGATGTTGCTCCTAATCAAATCGCTTCCATATCAGCATCTTTAATTCCATTTTTGGAGCATGATGATGCAAACCGTGCGTTGATGGGATCGAATATGATGCGTCAGGCAGTTCCTTTAATCAGTCCGGAAGCGCCAATTGTTGGTACTGGATTAGAGAGAAGGGTTGCAAAAGATTCACGTATTTTAATCAATGCTGAAGGTTTAGGAACTGTTGAGTATGTAGATGCAAACACCATCAAAATTAAATATGATAAATCTGATGAAGAACGTATGGTTAGCTTCGACAGCGACAGCAAAACATACAACTTAATCAAGTTTAGAAAAACAAACCAAGGAACTTCTATCAACCTAAAACCTATTGTTAAAAAAGGCGACAGGGTAGAAGAAGGACAGGTGCTTTGTGAAGGTTATGCCACACAAAACGGTGAATTGGCTTTGGGAAGAAATATGAAAGTGGCTTTTATGCCTTGGAAAGGGTATAACTTTGAGGATGCGATTGTGATTTCTGAAAAAGTGGTGAAAGAAGATATTTTTACTTCTATCCACATTGATGAATATTCATTGGAAGTTAGAGACACTAAATTAGGTGCTGAAGAATTGACCAACGACATTCCGAACGTTTCAGAAGAAGCTACAAAAGATTTGGATGAAAATGGAATGATCCGTATCGGTGCAGAAGTAAAACCGGGAGATATTTTGATTGGTAAAATTACGCCTAAAGGAGAATCTGACCCAACACCTGAAGAAAAATTATTGAGAGCTATTTTTGGTGACAAAGCCGGCGACGTAAAAGATGCTTCATTAAAAGCTTCTCCATCATTGCGTGGAGTTGTTATTGACAAGAAGTTGTTTGAACGTGCTGTAAAAGACAAATCAAAAAGAGCAAAAGATAAAATAAGCATTACCAATTTAGAACACAAATATTCTGCAAAATTAGAAGATTTACGTACTGTTTTAACCGAAAAATTATTTACCCTAATCAGTGGAAAAACTTCTCAGGGAGTGATGAACGATTTGGGCGAAGAAATTCTTCAGAAAGGTAAAAAGTTTACGTTAAAAATGCTGAATGCAGTTCCTGATTTTGCTTATTTAACCAGAGGCGTTTGGACTACAGATGACCATATCAATGCCTTGGTGAATGAATTGATTCACAATTACAAAATAAAAGTGAATGATTTACAAGGATCTTTGCGTCGTGAGAAATTTACAGTTTCAGTGGGTGATGAATTGCCTGCAGGAATTTTAAAACTTGCCAAAATTTACATCGCTAAAAAACGTAAGTTAAAAGTGGGTGATAAAATGGCAGGACGTCACGGAAACAAAGGGATTGTTGCCCGTATTGTTCGCGCTGAAGATATGCCTTTCTTAGAGGAT
>JAUSOJ010000059.1 GCA_030656195.1 Lutibacter sp. | reverse complement strand
GCCCTCTTTTATAATAACAAGTTTTTGGGTTTTGCCATAGAACTTCCCTGGCTGGAAAACCAGAGAATGAAGTCTTGCATTCCAGAAGGTGTTTATATTTTAAAAGCACGTTTTTCCCAAAAGTTTAGCCATCATTTGATCCTGGAAAATGTTCCGGGAAGAAGCCTGATTCTGATCCATCCGGCCAATGATGCCAAAACAGAATTATTGGGCTGTATTGCACCGGTCACCTTTTTGTCGGGCATCGCAAAAGGAACAGCCTCAAAACCATTATTGCAAAAATTAGTGTCGATCTGCTATCAGGCATTTGACCGAAAAGAAATAGTCACTTTAACCATAAAATCTTAACCAATGAATTTACTAGATCGTTATAAAAAATCCACTCCATCTTTTTTCAGAAAACTGCGAAATATTGGCATTGCAATGGCCGCCACCGGTGGCGCCATTATAGCAGCTCCCATTGCATTACCGGCATTGGTAATTACCATTGCAACTTATTTAACAGTGGTTGGAACTGTGGCATCTGCAATAAGTCAGGCCGTAGTATCTGACAACGAAAACGAAACAGAAAAATAATGTTCAATGATATTCAAATAAGGTCGGGTGTTGTTGGTGGGACGTTGTTTTCAACCGCTTTGAATATCAGTCCGCACGATTTGATTTTCACCGCAATAATGGCTGTGGTAGGCGCTGTGGTGAGTTTTTTTGTTTCATCTATTTTGAGGAAATTGTTTTCGGATTCAGATAAATCTAAAAATGCCTAGCGTTAAGCCAGGCATATTTTTGATTTAGACACATTCTATTTTACATAATTGAGCAATTTTTTATACTCATTATTGGCTTTAGTTACTCTATTTCTTCAACGTTCAATTTAATAAACTCAATAACTTTTGGGTCAATAATTTTAGCAATACTGTCAATTTTGGTGCCTTTAAATTCTTTATACCTAACGAAATCATTAGTTAGAAACTCTTTTATAACATCTTCTCTATAATATTCATACAAAAGTTTATTTTTAGATTCCCACATTCTTTCGATACTAGTTGGTATATTAATATCACTTTCATAAACAGTAATTCCATTGTGTGAAATGCTTTTAAGTTTTAGTTTGAAAACATATTTGTCCAGGACGTCTTCAAGTAATTTATTTTTTATAATATCTTGATTTCTGTAATCAGTTTTCCATATTATTTTAGAATTAGTAATTTTTTCAGAAATATACACAGTCGTATTTCTATCGTTAAGGATAGGATAGCTTTCCCAATCTGAAATTTCTTCTGTATTTCCTTTTTCTATAAAAACATAATCAAAAGATAATTTATCAAGCGGAACTTTAAATATGTTAAACTTAAAACCTACTTCTGCATATCCATTTGAATTTGTTTGAATATCAAATAATTCAATACCAACAAAATTGTTTAAAGATCTTTCCTTTTTATATTTTTCCCAATAATCTGAAATCGAATCTGATTTTGGTATGTACATCCCATATTTTGCATTCCAATCCGATTTAATTTTTTTATCGTATTTACTTTGAACCAAAGTATCTGAATATAATTGGGCTATTTTATGAACTCTACTATATGTTATATCTGACCATTTAGCTTTTTCAACGTCATCAGTTAGCTTTAAATCCCTAATTTTTTGGATGACTCTATAGGTAAATTCAAACAAAGTGTCTTTTTCTATTATTTTCTTTAGGTCTTCTATTTCTATAGGTTCAATAACGGATTTTTTTAAAGGACTATTACAGCTAGATAATCCAAATATAAATCCCAATACTAATAATTTAACAATTTTTCTCATAACTAAATTTTAGATTAATATAATTCGCCCCCTAGTACTTCATATACTTCAAGCACATTTTTCAAGGCGTTTTTTTGTTCTTTTGTAATTGTTTTTACCTTACTATATTGACTGCCAATAAATTTAATTTTAACGTCTTTTCCATTAATCATAGCTCTAATAACGTCAAAATCATTTACATCATCCTCATTATATTTATCAATAGAGATATCAATCCACTCCCAAACACCCCCAGACCCGTTGTCTCTTTTAACATCACCGTATTTTGTTTCTATAGTTTTATATTTTAAGCCGTCAACATATATAATATATTTTTCAATAAATAGCCAATCATTATCTTTATATTGGATTCTTAATCTCAAAGTAGGATAGTTATAACCACTATCTCCTATGTAAAGAAAAAAACCATTGTAATTTATATATTGAGGAGAAGTTTTATCTTGATACCAAGTAATGTTTTCAAGTTTATCTACTTTTTTCTTCATCTTTTTTGTTGCTAACTCAATTTTGAGTTCATTATTTTTTTTCTCCTCATCTCTAATAATATTTTCTTCCCTTTGTATTTTATCTAATTCAATATTTGCTTTAGTCATCAGTATATTAGCATTTTGAACTTCATTTGATGTGGGATATTTTTTTAATAATATTCGAAGCTCTTTTTTGCTTTCTTCAAATTTTCTATTAACAAAGTAAGTGTTTGCTTTATTTAGTAATTGTTCCGCATTGGGCTTCCCATTTTCTAATTCTATTTCTACCTTTTCTTTTGAATGGTTTTCCGAGTCGTGTTCCTTATTTAGTTTTTTACAACTTGAAAATAAAAAAATCAATAGTAAAATCAGATGTGTGCTTTTCATTTTTGATATAATTTATTAAACTATTTAACTCAGTTCTTTGTTGTAAAATTGCTATTATAAATTAATTGATCATTTTATCAATTTAATTTTTAGTCTATTAATTCAAATTCAATTAATTTTTGTCAATATTTTGAATTCATTAGTTTCTTCCGTAATAATTTACACTTTTTAACATCCATTTAAATCTAAATGTTTTTCAATTTAAATTTCAATATAAATGAAAACTGTATTCGAAATTTATGTTGAATTTTGTGCGATTTTTTGTGATACTAAAATAGGTTAAATAAGGTTAATTTTCAACATATTACATCAATTTGTATTGATTATTGATATTAGATGGTTTATTGCTTTTAGCAACTACTGAAACAAGCCCCGGCTGGCAGGTAATTGAGTACCCTTTAAAAATAAAAGACTTCCACATTCAAACCGGTTTGTGTTGCCAGTTCAATCATATGCTTTGTCCCTTTGCTTTCACCATCCCAAAAGGCAATGAGTGCATCGGCATAGGCTGCCATTTCAATATTGCGTTTGAGTCCGGCACTTTTTCCGTACCGGCGCCAATCGGCCGGGAATTGTTTTATTGGGTGGTTTCGTTCAGCTGCATACCTTTCTCCAAGAAGGTCGGCACCTTTAGAGGCACCACTCACAATTTTGATATCGTTTTGATCCTGTAGGAATTCGTCACAAACCTGGCAAAGTTTGATGAAATCGTCAAAGTTTCTACCTCCGGCAATGATTACTTTTATCATTATTTATTTTTTTAGAACCTCAACAAGGCCATTTTTAATTCAGAAATTGTTTTAAGCTGCAGTTTTAAATTGGCCTCGAAAGCTTCAATTTTTTGAAGCTTTAAAATCTTCTGATCCCAGGCTTGCTGCTCATTCATTTGCAATGCATTTTTAATGACTGCTCTGGCATCCGTAATGCAGATAAATGGAATCACACTTCCCTTTAAATAAAAGCTGAAATACTGCCCTGCTTTAAGGGCCAGGCACAAGTAAAATAATGATTCCCGGAGATCCTCGGAGTTTGTCGTGACCACAAAGCAATTCGGGCAGGGTTCCGGCATCGGTCGGCCGCTGTTCAATCCTTTACAAAGGATAAAAAAGTGTGGTCCGGAGTAAGTTCTTCCGGTCTGGTGTGTTTTGATATCGAAATTTGGCATAGAAAGACAATTAAAATTATGTGTCGCTTCGCTCACAAATCATTTTTAAAAGAAAAAAGAAAAAAAGAAAGTAGTTTAGTTGTTGGCGAGGGATGGCTGTCAAGTTTTTTTGAAAAAATACAACCCGGGTTTTAGTTGGCAGTTGAGATTGGCAGTTTTCAGATCTTTTTTAAATGACTGTTGTTAATAAATATGAGGGTGGAGATTTTTTTAAAAACCCGCAGGGCTTGAACTTTATAGCCAAAAGCGTCGGGTGATGGAAGCCAAATAATTTTACTTGCTTTTTTTATTTTTTTTATTCCTGATG
>JAUSOJ010000034.1 GCA_030656195.1 Lutibacter sp. | reverse complement strand
GGTAATTGGCTGAATAACACCCAATTCTTTAATGGAGCTTGCCAATTCGCGCAACGATTCTTCGTTAAAATAACTTCTTGGCTGAAAAGGGTTTACTTCAATCAATTCCAAATCAATTTCCAGGATACTGCCAACAAGTTTATCGGCATTTTTATCGTTAGCGGAAGTGATGTCGGAATTGTTCAATAGGGCTGACAAGCCCCTTCCCATTGCTTGTTTTTTAATTGCTTTTGCCATCCTTGGTATGCAGTTTTAAAATTTCGTTGGCTAAGTTAATATAATTTACGGCTCCGGTGCTTGTTGCATCATAAGCAATAATGCTTTCACCGTAACTTGGTGCTTCGCTCAAACGCACGTTTCGTTGAATAATGGTTTTAAAAACCATGCTTTGGAAATGTTTTTTAACTTCTTCCACCACTTGGTTTGAAAGTCGCAAACGGGAATCATACATCGTTAACAGCAATCCTTCAATATCCAACGTGGTATTGTGTATTTTTTGAACACTTTTGATGGTGTTTAACAATTTCCCCAAACCTTCCAGCGCAAAATATTCGCACTGAATTGGGATAATCACTGAATCGGCTGCAACAAGGGAATTTAAAGTAATCAATCCCAATGAAGGCGCACAATCTATTAAAATATAATCGTAATCATCTTTAATTTCTTTCAGGGCTTCCTTCAGCATATATTCCCTGTTTTGTTTATCAACCAATTCTATTTCTATGGCCACTAAATCAATATGTGCCGGAATGATATCAACATTTGGTGAATTTGAAGGGACAATTGCCTCTTTTGCCGTAATGGAGTGTTCCAATAATTGATACGTTCCAAGTTCAACTTCTTCTATGGCAATTCCAAGTCCCGATGAAGCATTTGCTTGCGGGTCGGCATCAATTAACAACACTTTTTTTTCTAAAATACCTAAAGCCGCGGCTAAATTAATAGTGGTTGTAGTTTTACCAACGCCTCCCTTTTGGTTGGCGATTGCAATAATTTTTCCCATAAAAGAATATCGAATTATTTTAAGCTGTAAAAATACAATTATTTATGGTTTTTGAAAGTTTATATTGTTAACAAAGCGCTAAAAAGCAAAAGAGGCTTGAAATTTCAAGCCTCTTTTATTTTTTATTTTTTTGCAGGAATATTTTCTAAAATAGTGAGTAAATATTTCCAGAATTTCTGGGTGGATTTAATATTGGCTTTTTCGTCGGGTGAATGAGCGCCCTGAATGGTTGGCCCAAAAGAAATCATATCCATATTCGGATAATTGGTTCCTAAAATACCGCATTCCAATCCGGCATGACAAGCCACAACATTCGCTTTTTCATTAAAAAGTTTATCGTATGTTTCTGTTAAAAGCTTTAAAATTGGCGAATTTACATTAGGTTTCCAGCCTGGATAAGAGCCTGAAAACGTTACATCATATCCAGCCATTTCAAAGGTGGCTTTTAGTTTATTTGCCAAATCAAACTTTGCTGATTCAACGGAAGATCTTGTTAAACACATCACTTTCACGCTTTCGTCTTTCACAATTACACGGGCAACATTGTTTGAAGTTTCCACCAAATCTTTCATGTCATTGCTCATTCTGTAAACACCATCATGCGCTGCATAAATCATGTTAAGCAAAGTGCTTTGGCTGATGGTTGTCATAACTCTTTTAGGAGTAGGCACTTCCAAGATTTTTATTTCCAAATTAGGGTCAACCGTTGCAAGTTCAACCTTAATATCTTTAACAGTTTTGTTTATTTTTTTTATAAAAGCATCTTTTCTGGAATCTGCAACTGATATGATTGCAAAACTTTCTCTAGGAATGGCGTTTCGTAAACTTCCTCCGTTAATTTCAGAAATTCTTACAAATTCTTTTGATTCATATAAGACACGGTTCATAATTTTATTGGCATTTCCCAATCCTTTATGAATGTCCATTCCGGAGTGGCCTCCTTTTAATCCGGTTATTGCAATAGAATATCCGCTGCTATTCACTGGCGTGCCAACTTCATTATAGGTATTTTCTGCAGTGACATCAATGCCGCCGGCACATCCAATGTCAATTTCATCATCTTCTTCCGTATCCAGATTAAGCAATATTTCGCCATTTAAATAATTGGCCTGTAATCCCATTGCACCTGTCATTCCGGTTTCTTCATCAATGGTGAATAATGCTTCAAGTGGAGGATGTTTAATGGTTTTTGAAGCCAAAACACTCATAATTGCGGCAACGCCAAGACCATTGTCGGCACCAAGCGTTGTTCCCTCTGCACGAACCCAATCGCCATCTACAACCATTTTAATTCCTTCTGTATCAAAATTAAAATTGGTGTCCGAATTTTTTTGGTGCACCATATCTAAGTGCGATTGTAACACCACAGTTTTGCGATTTTCCATGCCTTTTGAAGCAGGTTTTTTAATGATCACATTGCCAACATGGTCAACCACGGTTTCCAGGTTTAATTTTTTAGCAAAATCAACCATAAATTGAATTACGCGTTCTTCTTTTTTAGAACCTCTTGGCACCGCATTTAGATCGGCAAAATTATTCCAAAGTTCGGTAGGTTCAAGAGTTCTTATGTCTTTTGTCATTTTCTTAATGTTTGAGTTTTTATGATATTTCTAAAACGGTTTCATTTAATGGTTTTCTTACTTTTTTCATGGTGCTCATGAAATCATCTTCAGCCCTAAAACCAACAGGTAACAATAATACTGATTTTAAATTTTGTGCAGATAAATTTAACAATTCATCAATTTTTTCAGGCACAAATCCTTCCATCGGACAATTGTCGATTTTTTCAACGGCGCAAACCGTCATTAAATTGCCCAACGCAATGTAAGTTTGGTAGGTAGCCGATAATTGTTTTTCCTCCAAAGTTTTGTTTTTGTACATAGCAACAAGTTGATCTCTAAATTTAGAAATTACTTCTTCGGATACGCCTCTAACTTCTTTTTCCAGGTCAAAATAGGCATTAATATTATCAGTTGTTGTGTCATTTTCAATGCATAAAACCAATAGGTGTGAAGCATCGGCAACCTGACGTTGGTAATAACAATATTTCACAAATTCTTCCTGAAGTTCTTTATTTTCAATGACAATCAGTTTTAAAGGTTGCAAACCAAATGAAGTTGCCGTTAAATTAAATGCGTTTTTTAGTGTTTCAATTTGTTGTACTGATAATTTTTTTGAAGGATCAAATTTTTTGGTGGCATATCTCCATTCTAAACTGTTGATGATGTTCATTTACTTGAATTTTATAAGGAACAAAAATAATTTAAAAATACCGATTTTCGTTAAATTCTCATTCAATTTTTTTTACTGAAGGAGTTTGCATACTTTTAGGTTGATATTAAATTGCTATGAAGGAAAATTTACTGCATTTTGTGTGGAAACTTAAATTGTTTTCAACAACAAATTTACAAACCACAAACGGTGAAATTATTGAAATTATTTCAACAGGCACCGCCAATATGAATACGGGTCCCGATTTTTTAAATGCTAAATTGGTGATAGGCAATCAGCTTTGGGCGGGAAATGTTGAAATTCATTTAAATTCATCCGATTGGTATGCGCACAATCACGAAAACGATGAAAATTACGATTCGGTGATTTTGCATGTGGTTTGGGAACATTCTGTTGATGTTTTCAGAAAAACAAATCAGCCGATTGCCACTTTAGCATTGAAAAATTATATTTCGAAGGAATTATTGAGCAATTACCAGCAACTTTTCGGCAAAAATAAAAACTGGATCAATTGCGAAAAAGACATTGCAAGCATCGATTCTTTTATTTTAACCAATTGGATTGAAAGGCTGTATGTTGAAAGGCTCGAAAATAAGTCGGTACAAATTCAGAATGCGATCACAAAATTAAATAACAATTGGGAAGCGGCATTGTTTGTTTTATTGGCTAAGAATTTTGGGTTGAAGATTAATGCGGAGGCTTTTATGAATTTTGCGAGTTCCTTTGATTTTTCAATTGTAAGAAAAGTTTCCAATAATTTGGAACAGTTAGAAGCTTTATTTTTTGGCCAGGCCGGAATGCTTTCCAACGAATCTGAATCGGAATATTTCAATAAACTAAAAAAGGAATACAACTTTTTAAAAGTAAAGTTTCAATTGACGCCCATTTCAAACGGGCAGGTCCAGTTTTTTAGGTTGCGGCCAAATAATTTCCCCACCATTCGATTGTCGCAATTGGCGATGTTTTATCATCAACATCAAAATTTGTTTTCTAAAATTATTGAAACGGAACATATTGAAGCATTTTATAAGCTGTTTGATTTGGCTACTTCAACATTTTGGGAAACGCATTACACTTTTGAAACCGTATCAAAAAAAAGCGTTAAAAAAATCACGAAACCATTTATCGATTTACTGCTGATAAACACCATTGTTCCGATGAAATTTTTGTATTTAAAAAACTTGGGAACAAATGATTTAAGTTCGGCACTTACCATTATTGCCCAAATAAAACCTGAGAAAAACGAGATTATTTCAAAATTCAAAGAGCTTAACATTAAAAGCAACACCGCTTTTGAAACGCAGGCATTGCTTCAATTAAAAAACGATTATTGCAACAAGCAATTGTGTTTAAATTGTGCGATTGGAAAAGAATTATTGAAATAAAAAGATTTGTGTTAGGGATTGAAGTGAAAATACTTTTATTGCTCTTTCGCAATAAAAGATT
>JAUSOJ010000007.1 GCA_030656195.1 Lutibacter sp. | reverse complement strand
ATGTATAAAAAACTTGGTCTCCAATTTCAGGTAAATTTCTTATGGCGTTTTTTTGATTAAAGGTGTACCAAAATCCATTTGGAGAAGCTAGATATTCTGTAAGTGAATCCTTTTCCATGAAAGCGGCAAAAGCTTTTTCTTCGTTTTCGTTCATTGTTTTATTGAACATCACAGATTCCTTTAAAAAAGTGCTCGTTTTTCTTAAAACAGGTTTACGCGGAATGGGGTTTACGCATGAAACCATCAAAATTAGAAAAATATAAAGAAAATAATTATTCTTCATAAGAGGTTAGCAATTCATTTTTAAACTTAGGTATGATATTTAAAAACTTTGTAATGGTATCTTCCAGCGAAAGTTCCGATCTTCCTCCAGCAGCATTGTCGTGCCCGCCGCCATTAAAATGCTTTCTGGCAAATTTATTAACTGAAAAACTTCCTTTTGACCTAAAAGAAATCTTTATCAATTTTTGTTCAACATCTTCAATAAAAATAGCCGCAAAAATAACATCTTCAACCGATAATCCATAATTCACAATGCCTTCTGTATCCCCTTTTTGAAAATCAAATTCATCCAATTCGGCCTGTGATAAAGCAATATAAGCCGTTTTCAGTTCGGGTAAAACCACCAAATTGGTTAAAGCTTTTCCTAAAAGCTGCAAACTGCCGTACGAATTGGTATCGTAAACATTGTTATAAATTTTGGCATTGTCTGCCCCTTTATCAATTAAATTGGCAACAATTCTGTGAGTTTCACTGGTGGTTGAAGGAAAACGAAATGAGCCTGTGTCAGTCATAATTCCGGTGTAAATACAGGTCGCGATATCTTTATCAATCACTTCAACATCATCTAACTTTTCTAAATAATGATAAACCATTTGGCACGTAGAGCAAATAGAAGTATCTGAAAATATGTATTTTGCAAAATCCTCGGGTTGCTGGTGATGGTCTATCATCATAAAAATGCCCGCAAATTCCTTCAAGGTATTTTGCATATCGTCTCCTACCCTGTTTAGGGCGTTAAAATCCAATATAAAAATAACGGAAGCTTCTTCAATGGCTTTTTTTGCTTGCCTGTTTTGCATATCAAATTTCAAGACTTCTTTTGAACCCGGCAGCCATTTTAAAAAATTAGGATAATCATTTGGTGTCACAACAGTTGGGTGATGTCCCATTTTTATCAAATAGTGATACATCGCCAAACTAGCGCCAATGGCATCACCATCGGGGTTTTTATGCGGAACGATTACCACATTTTGAGGTGTCGCAAACAACGCTTTTATTTCCTTGATATCACTTTTGTTCATAAGGGT
>JAUSOJ010000005.1 GCA_030656195.1 Lutibacter sp. | reverse complement strand
CATAATGAATGATGCCAAACTTGCACCAGCTTGGATAAACAAAATATTAATGCAATCCATACGATGAATATTAATTGGCTAACATTATCAAAAGAAAGAAGAATTGAAATTCTTAATCAGACGACAGAATTAACGGGTTTGCCATCAGTAGCAATTGAAAAAGATTGGTGGGTTACATTGGCATTGAACGCATCTTTTTCATTGCCATACAGTAATAACTTAGTTTTCAAAGGCGGTACATCTTTGAGTAAGGGATGGAATTTGATAGACCGATTTTCAGAAGATATTGATTTAGCAATTAACAGAAATTTTTTTGGTTTTGATGGCGATATCAGTAAAACACAAATCAAAAACCTAAGAAAACAGTCTTGTGAATTTATATCAACTACTTTCCTTGCAGACTTGACCAAAACACTAACCGAATGGAAAGTAATTGATGAATGCAAACTGATTGCTCAACCAATAAAAGATTTGGACAAAGACCCGCAAGTAATAGAAATTCATTATAATTCTGTAATTGACGCTTCGGAATATTTACCTCAAAGAATTTTGATTGAAGTAAGTTCACGTTCATTAATGGAGCCAATTGAGGAAAGAAAAATCAACTCAATTATAAGTGAGAATTTTCTCCAACAAAGTTTTTCGACTGTTCCTTTTGCTATACCGACGGTGCTACCGCAAAGAACATTTTTAGAAAAAATATTTTTGCTTCACGAAGAGTTTTCACAAGATGTTGAAAAAATCCGAATTGACAGACTTTCAAGGCACCTGTATGATTTGGAGAAATTGATGGACACCGAACACGGAATTGAGGCTTTGAAAAATACAGACCTGTACAACAACATTGTTGCTCATAGAGAAAAATTTAATCCATTACGAGGTCTTGACTATGCCAACCATATTCCAAGTAAAATCAGTATTCTTCCACCAGACGGAGTAATGAAAGATTACGAAAGAGATTATGAAGCAATGACAAGTTTTATGATTTACGGAGAGCCGTTAAAATTTGACCACTTAATGAAACGAATTTTAGAACTACAAATGAGAATAAATGGAATTACGAAGTAATCACGAACATCAACAAAATATATTCCCTGAGCGAGTAATTTGCCAACCCTAAAAGTGAGCTAGGCATTTTTTGATTTCTTTTTATATTTATCTGAATCCGAAAACATTTTCCTCAATATATAGGAAACAAAAAAACTCACCACAGCGCCAATCACAGACATAATCGCAGTGAATAACAAATCTTGAAAATTGATATTCAAAGCGGTAGACAGCAATGTGCCGCCAATGACTCCAGATCTTATTTGAATATCATTAAACATTATTTTTCGGTTTCATTTTCATCATCCGACACCACAGCCTGACTTACGGCAGTAGCCACGGTTCCAACAACGGTTAAATAAGTGGCAATGGTAATCACCAACGCCGGCAATGCAATTGGAGCTGCTATAATGGCGCCACCGGTGGCGGCCATCGCTAGGCCAATATTTCGCAGTTTCCTGAAAAATGAGGGAGTGGATTTTTTATAACGATCTATTAAGTTCATCGGTTAAGATTTTATGGTTAAAGTGACTATTTCTTTTCGGTCAAATGCCTGATAGCATATCGACACTAATTTTTGCAGCAATGATTTTGAGGCCGTCCCTTTTCCGATGCCCGACAAAAAAGTGACTGGTGCAATGCAGCCCAACAATTCTGTTTTGGCATCATTTGCCGGATGAATCAAAATCAGGCTTCTTCCCGGAACATTTTCCAGGATCAAATGATGTTTAAACTTTTCAGAAAAACGTGCTTTTAAGGTATAAACACCTTCCGGAATGCAGGACTTCATTTTCTGGTTATCAAGCCAGGGAAGTTCAATGGCAAAACCCAAAAAATTGTTATTATAAAAGAGGGCACCGTTGGTACCCTCTTTAAAATAGGTTCTATGTAAATGCAATTCCACTAGATAGTGTCTACATAAACAACCGCCAAGGCATTGAATGCACCATTTTTCAAAGGATACATTTGTCCGTTCACTTCCTGGTAAAACTCAACGCCCAACACCTGGATCACAGGAAGCGTAGAGTTTGGGGTAAGTGCACTTACAAAATCAACAATGCCGGTGTCTGCACTGTCATACGGCAAAATAGCCGTTTCATCATTTTCAAAAGTGGAGGTTTCTCCTGCAAAATCCAATTCTGCAGCACCAGTTACCAATTTGAAATGCGTGGTTCCTGCCGGAGCAGCAATCCTTACCGATGGCGAAAAAGAAGGAATGTTCACAGTCGCTTCACCCGTTACACGATCGAAATCGTTAGAATAAGCAGCAAACAACGTTGATCCCAATTTCCCATTGGTATTGAAATCAAAGCCACTGATAAGCCCCATAGAGCCATCTTCAATGGTGCGCATTCCACGCTCATTGATGGCATCCGTTTTCACGACCTTTAAAAGATCGGTGGTAAGCCTGCTCACCACTCTTTTATCTTTTGCATTGAGCAAAAGAATCCTGATGGCGCTTCGCACCAATTTTCCGCCTTTTCCGGCCCTGCCGAATTCGGATCCGTTTTCACGCGTTCTTTGGAACGCAGGATCATTTTTCATTCTGGACTTGTCAATACCGCCTTTTTCGCGGGCAAGATGTCCATCCGTAGTTTTGTAAAAGGAAATATCCCCGATAGTTCCCTTTAATTTAATAATACCAGTTTGTCTAGCCATAATCGAATAAGTTTTAAATTCTTAGCAAATCACCGTAGATTTTTCACAGAATAAAAAAACGAGTGTCCATCCGTGCCGAAAATGGTCATTTATGCCGAAAAGTGCCATTTATACCGGAATGATTGTTTATGACCGGAATGATCACTTTTTACCGAAAATGAATATTTTATAGCGTAAATGGTTCCTCAATAAAATAAACAGGAAGTGATGAATGCAGTGAAAAACCCGTTTTTACATAAAACATTAAAATAAAACCCATTATTCCAAATAATAACCTATTCTTACACTGCATTTGAAATAACCATTTTTCACCAAAACATACTTATAATAAACGTTTTTCACGGTAAATGAATATTTTTCACTCCAAACTAAAAATTTCTGGATCATTCATACCTCCTCATTTTATGTTTTGGCAATAATCGAATAAATTTTTAATTCTCATCAAATCATCGTAGATTTATCATAGCATAAAATTCTTGTTCTTTGTGTTCCAAACACCCTTAGTTTGTGTATAGCTATTTCAGGACGAGTCAAAATGGATACAGTATGGATACAGTATGGATAAAGCATAGATAGTGTATGAAAAGGCAGAAAAGAACTTGTATATATCCAAAGGATATCCAAATCATCACCGGAAGAAGTGAACGGTATGGTCGTAAGTTATTGAGGGAGATCAGATTGTTTTTAGATAAAGAACCACGTCAGTTTGTTACAATACATGAATTCTCAGAATATACTGGTATTGAACTCAATATCATAAATGAATACATTTTAGATTAAATATCAAG
>JAUSOJ010000127.1 GCA_030656195.1 Lutibacter sp. | reverse complement strand
TTGCGCTATAATTTCTTTAAGTGCGTTCATTCTTTAATATTTCTGTTTGGCACAAATATATTGCTTTAAAAAAAAATTACCGTCCAAAATACCTAAATTTGCACAACTTTATAAATTATGTTAACATTTTGGCGCGAATTTTAGCTTTAGATTACGGTGAAAAAAGAACGGGAATTGCCATCACGGACGAGTTGCAAATTATTGCTTCCGGCTTAACCACTGTGGAAACCAAAAATATTTTTTCATTTTTGACCGAGTATTTAAAAAAAGAAAAAGTTGAATTGTTTTTGGTGGGCGAACCCAAACAAATGAACAATACCGAAAGCGAAAGCGAGCAATTTATAAAACCATTTGTCGAAAAATTAAGCCAAACTTTCCCTAAAATCCCCATAAAAAGGGTCGATGAACGTTTTACTTCAAAAATGGCTTTTCAAGCTATGATTGACAGTGGCTTGAAGAAAAAGCAACGCCAAAACAAAGCTTTAGTTGATGAAATAAGCGCAACCATCATATTGCAGTCTTATCTTTATCAGAAATAGTGAACACTAAAGATTTTATTATTCCTTAAATCTTTTGTATTTTTGCAAACCAAAAAAAGAGTATGATTTTACCTATTATTGCTTATGGCGATCCTGTTTTGAGAAAAATGGGCGTTGATATTGACAAAGATTTCCCGAATTTGGGAGAACTTATTGAAAATATGAAAGAAACCATGATAAACGCCCGTGGTGTTGGATTGGCGGCACCGCAAATAGGCCAAGCAATCAGGCTTTTTATTGTGGATACTTCGCCTTTTGGGGATGATGAGGATTTAAATGAAAAAGAGTCCGAATATTTAACAAATTTCAAAAAAGTATTTATCAATGCCAAAATTCTTAAAGAAGAAGGCGATGAATGGGCTTTTAATGAAGGATGTTTAAGTATTCCAAGCATTACTGAAGATGTTTTCAGACATGAAAAAATTACCCTTGAATATTTCGATGAAAATTTTGAAAAACATATTGAAGTGATTGACGGGATGGCCGCCAGAGTGATTCAACACGAATACGATCACATTGAAGGCGTTTTATTTATTGATAAAATTGCCTCTCTAACAAAACGACTGATTAAAAAGAAATTAGAAAATATTTCAAAAGGGCTTGTAAGCACCGATTATAAAATGAAATTTTATACGGTTAAAAAACGCTAATTAAGCTAAATTCACAAAAATAACTAACAGATTGCCACAGTTTTTTTCAAAAACTTCGCAATGACGCAACAAATAAAACAATTAAACAGTTAAAAAAATAAAATGGAATTAAAAGACATTGTAGCCATCAACGGAAAACCAGGATTGTATGAAATTAAAGCACAATCTAAAGGCGGGATCATCGTGGAATCATTAATCGACTCAAAAAGAATTCCCATCACCGTAACACACAATATTAGTGCTTTAAATGAAATTGCCATTTACACTTATGAAGAAGAAATTCCGCTTCGCATTGTTTTAAAATCAATTGGAGAGAAAGAAAACGGAAAAGAAGCTTTGAGCCACAAAGAAAACGATAAAGCTTTAACATCTTTTTTTAGGGAAGTATTGCCAAATTTTGATGAAGAACGCGTTTATACTTCAAACATCAAAAAAATTGTGCAGTGGTATAATTTATTGGCTTCAAAAAACTTCGATTTCGCTTCCATAAAAGAAGTGGAAGAAGAAACTACCGAAGAAGCTTAAAATATGAACACCCGGGAACAACAACTTCAAGCATTTGGCCGATTATTGGACATTATGGATGAGTTGCGCTTAAAATGCCCGTGGGACAAAAAACAAACCTTCGAATCGCTTCGGCATCTAACCATTGAGGAAACTTACGAATTGGGTGATGCCATTCTGGACAATGACCTTCCCGAAATTAAAAAAGAACTGGGAGATTTGTTGCTTCATTTGGTTTTTTATGCAAAAATCGGTTCTGAAACAGGTGATTTTGACATTGCCGATGTTGCCAATTCAATTTCTGAAAAACTGATTTACCGTCATCCGCACATTTATAGCGATGTGGTGGTAAAAGACGAAGAAGAAGTAAAACAAAACTGGGAAAACCTAAAGCTGAAAGAAGGAAAAACTTCGGTGTTGGAAGGCGTTCCAAAAGCGCTTCCTGCGATGGTAAAAGCCAGCAGAATTCAGGAAAAAGTTTCAGGCGTTGGATTTGACTGGGAAAAACCCGAACAGGTTTGGGAAAAAGTTCAGGAAGAAATGAATGAATTAAATGTCGAACTTGTTAAAGGAAATACCGATGCCATTGAATCTGAATTTGGAGATGTTTTATTTTCGCTGATTAATTACGCGCGATTTATCAAAGTAAATCCGGAAAATGCACTTGAACGCACCAATAAAAAATTTATCAGCCGCTTTCAGTTTTTAGAAAGTGAAGCCAAAAAAATGAACAAATCATTGCACGATATGTCGCTTGCCGAAATGGACGTATTTTGGAATGAAGCGAAAAAATTAGACAAATAGTCAACGCTCTTCTGAAAATTTGCTACATTGGTATTTCAAATTGGTAACATGGAAAAAATACTTATCATTACGGGAGGCAGCAAGGGTTTAGGCCTTGGTTTTGCAAAAGAATATCATAAAAATGGCTACAGGGTCATTTCAATTTCAAGAAGCAAAGCAGAAAAATTATATTTTGAAGAGCAATACCAATGCGATTTGAGCAAAAGCGAAACCATTGAAAGTACCTTGGATGAAATTTTCTCGCACCTCGACAAAAATAACACAAAACAGTTAACGCTTATCAACAATGCAGGCGAATTGGGAACCGTCAATACGATTGAAAATCTGACCCCGTCTGAAATAAACCATACCATTCAGGTAAATTTAACTGCGCCTTTGATTTTAAGTTCCCAATTCATTAAATTGTCGAAAGACTGGAATTGCAAAAAGCAAATTTTCAATATTTCATCGGGCGCTGCCGTAAATCCTTATGAAAGCTGGGTGATGTATTGCGCTTCAAAAGCCGGATTGGATATGATGACCAAGGTGGTTTCAAAAGAACAAAAAGACTTGTCAAACGGCGTTTCCATCGTTTCCATTTATCCCGGAATTGTTGCTACCGATATGCAGGAAAAAATTAGAAACACCCCAAAAGAACATTTTAAAGCCGTGCAGCGGTTCATCGATTTCTATGAACACGGCGATTTATTTTCACCTGAACAAGTTGCCAAAAAAATATATGATTTGGATTTTGAAGGCGAATTAAAAAATGGGCACATTCTAGATGTCAGGAATGTATAAAAAAAGGCTGTCATACATGTATGACAGCCTTTTTTTGATAGTATCATTTGCAAAAATTTAGGTGGTTGGTTTAACGATCGGTGTTATTGTTAAATTTTTTGCATTCTTAACTTTCTCGTTGGTCAACGCAATGTCGATCACTTCTTTCATCGTGTTTACGTAATGAAATTTCAAGCCTTTTAAATACGATTCCTTAATTTCCTCAATATCTTTTTTGTTTTCTATACAAAGCACAATTTCTTTGATATTGGCACGTTTTGCCGCCAATATTTTTTCTTTGATTCCGCCAACAGGCAACACTTTTCCGCGTAAGGTAATTTCACCGGTCATGGCCAAATTCGCCTTCACTTTGCGTTGCGTAAATACAGAAACAATGGAAGTCAGCAAAGAAACTCCGGCACTTGGACCGTCTTTTGGCGTAGCGCCTTCCGGCACGTGAATATGAATTTTATATTCATCCAGCAGTTTAGGATCGATCCCAAAATCATTTGCATTTGCCCTGATATATTCCATCGCAATGGTTGCCGATTCTTTCATTACATCGCCCAACATTCCGGTAATGGTAAGTCCTTTTCCTTTTGAAATAATGGATTCAATAAATAAAATATCGCCTCCAACACTGGTCCAAGCCAATCCGGTTACAACGCCCGCAATATCGTTACTTTCATATTTACTGCGCTCCAAATGAGAAGGCCCCAATACTTTTTCAATAATTTCTGTGGTAATTTTTACCACATATTCTTCTTCCATGGCAATGGATTTTGCCGCATATCGCACAACTTTGGCGATTTGCTTTTCCAATCCCCTTACACCCGATTCACGGGTATAAGCTTCCACAATTTTTTCCAATTGTTTCTTGCCAATTTGCAAATGCACGCTTGTCAATCCGTGTTCTTTTAGTTGTTTCGGCAACAAATGGCGTTTGGCAATTTCCATTTTTTCTTCGGTCGTATAACCCGAAACATTGATAATTTCCATTCGGTCGCGCAAAGCCCAAGGAATGGTCGACAAACTGTTTGCTGTGGCAATAAACAACACTTTGGAAAGATCGTAATCCAACTCCAAATAATTGTCGTAAAATGCCGTATTTTGTTCAGGATCCAAGACTTCTAACATCGCAGATGACGGATCGCCGTTATGGCTTGACGAACCCATTTTATCGATTTCATCCAGCACAAAAACCGGATTTGAAGTGCCCGCCTTTTTCATATCTTTAATGATACGGCCTGGCATAGCGCCGATATATGTTTTTCTGTGGCCTCTAATTTCTGCTTCATCGCGTAAACCGCCCAAAGACATACGAACATATTTTCTTCCAAGCGCTTCGGCAACGGATTTTCCCAAGGAAGTTTTACCAACCCCCGGAGGTCCGTACAAACAAATGATGGGCGATTTCATGTCGCCTCTCAATTTTAATACCGCCAAATGCTCAATAATACGTTCTTTCACTTTTTCCAATCCGAAATGATCCCGGTCCAATATTCTTTGCGCCCGTTTTAAATCGAATTTATCTTCAGAAAATTCATTCCAAGGCAATTCCAACAGCAGGTCCAAATAATTGCGTTGCACAGAATATTCGGCCACTTGCGGATTCATACGCTGCAAACGTCCCAATTCTTTCTCAAAAGCTTCTTTTACTTCATCGTTCCATTTCTTCGCTTTCGCCCTTTCGCGCATTTCTTCCAATTCTTCATCGTACGAAACGCCGCCCAATTCTTCCTGAATGGTTTTTAACTGCTGATTTAAATAATATTCACGTTGTTGCTGATCCATATCAGAACGTGTTTTTGACTGAATATCGTTGCGCAAAGCCAATCGCTGCAATTCAACATCCATCTTTTTTAAAGTCAGCAATGCCCTTTCCTTCAAGTTATCCGATTGCAATAATTCTTGCTTCTCCTCTACTTTCAAATTCATATTTGAAGAAACAAAGTTGATTAAAAACGGATTGCTTTCAATATTTTTTATGGCAAAGGTGGCTTCTGAAGGCAAATTCGGATTTTCTTTAATGATGCGAATTGCCATTTCTTTGATAGAGTCAATAATAGCTTCAAATTCAGGTTCTTTTTCTTCAGAACGATCTTCAATGCGCTCTTTGGTGGTTGCCTGCATATAAGGTTTTTCCTGCACAAAGCTGTCAATTTCAAATCGCTTTTTACCTTGAATAATCACCGTTGTGTTTCCATCAGGCATTTTCAACATCCGCAAAATACGCGCAACAGTGCCCACTTTAAAAATATCGTTGGTGGTTGGGTCTTCAATACTTTCGTCTTTTTGCGCAACAACGCCAATGATTTTGTTTCCTTTATAGGCTTCTTCAATCAAACGAATCGATTTATCGCGCCCGGCGGTAATGGGAATTACAACACCCGGAAACAACACCGTATTTCGCAAAGGCAATATGGGCAATACAGACGGAATGTCCTCATTATTAATTTCTTCTTCATCTTCTGGAGTCATCAACGGTATCAAATCAGCATCCTCATCTAACATATGTTGTAATGACAGATTGTCCAGTTTAAAAAATTTCGATTTACTCATAGTATTTTATTGGGTCATTTTGTCATTAATAATTTCTTGACTTAAAAAATGATTTATGCAAAATTAATTTATTTTTCTGGTTATCAATAATTTATACAGATAACAATACAATTATCTATTAATAATTGCCAATTGTTATGCCAAAAAACCCTTTCAACCTGATTATTTTTTTAGTAATTTTAAATAAATTACAATTCATAGATTTTTTAGATAATATTGGTCATTGGCATGAATGTTAAACAAGGCAAACGCACCAGCATAAAATGGTTAAAAAT
>JAUSOJ010000292.1 GCA_030656195.1 Lutibacter sp. | reverse complement strand
CTAGACCTCTACCTGTTAAATAAAAGGTAAACAAGATTAGAATTCCCAATAAAAAACCTCCATAATAAGGATTCCAATAAATGTGCTTACTTTTTTGTTTTAATTCTTTTTTCATGATTTACTTTTTTAATATAAAAAACGGGTTAATTGACCAGCTTCTACCATTACAAATCTAAATATTAATCCGCCCAGAATAACCATCATCGCAGGCACTATTACCGGAACTTTATAGCCAATAAGTTCCATGAGCTCAAGTGCTGCAGGAACAATCAGCCCAAGGA
Organism: Lutibacter sp.; assembly: GCA_030656195.1. Classification (GTDB taxonomy): domain Bacteria; phylum Bacteroidota; class Bacteroidia; order Flavobacteriales; family Flavobacteriaceae; genus Lutibacter. The sequence goes on along the minus strand of JAUSOJ010000292.1, from coordinate 2,239 downwards.
TAACCACAAACCCAAAAAACATGAGGGTAAAATCACCTCCAACCAATAATTGCATGGCTTCAAGCTGCACCTGTGAGCCGGCGTAATATCCCATAATCATGTGGACGATTAAAGCCAATTCAATAATAATTAACCCTAAATCTATTTTTCCGAACAAATGCTTTTCCTTTTTGGTTTTTGCCATTAAAATAATAGCGGCAGCCCCTGTTGAAAGTCCGGATACTAAAAATAATGGACCTAAAATGGCATTGTTCCATAGCGGTCTTGCATTAAAAGCCGAAAGTAAAATACCGGTATAAACGCCTAAAACCAAAGTTAAAGGAATTAATGCATAGGCAATGTATAACCTGTTTGTTTTTAAAAATTGTTCAAATGTTGCTAAAAATTTGAATTTTTTCAATAATTGCAACTTTTCTTCCGTTTTTGGATAATTTTCAGCATAATAACTGAATAACCACAAAAATGAAAGCGGAGTCACAATAAGCAATACCCAGGCTCCCCAAGACATTGGGGATTCAATTCTAAATGTGGTGTATAGTCTCCAGGTATATAACTTATGCGTTAAATCATAAACCAGTGCCAACAACCCTATTGATAAAGCAATTGGAGGTATGATTGAGGCAAATTTAACAGCTGCCGGATACTCTTTTTCTTTTCCCAGTACATAAAAAAGGGCTGCAAAAAACAGGATTCCCGCTGCTATTCCTCCCAAAAATAGGTAAAGCGATATTGGCCAGTGCCATATTTGTAATGAAGGATCTATATTTGGAATATCTCTTCCGCTCGTAAATAATTCTTCTTGCATAATTTTAATATTAAATTAAGTAAAAAACGTGAGGATTGGTTCCTGCTTCAGGAGCCAATGTTTTGTGCTTTCTATTTTTTAGTAATTGTGAAACTTCGCTATTTGGATTGTCTAAATCTCCGAAATACATACATTTTGTAGGACAAACTGATACACAGGCAGGAAGTTGTCCTTTTTCCAATCGATGATGGCAAAATGTGCATTTATCTACATAACCATCGGGATGTTGGAAACGCGCATCGTAAGGACAAGATTCTATGCAAGCGCCGCAACCAATACATTCATTAGGAGTTACCAAAACGATTCCGCCAACGCCAACATAGCTTGCGCCAGTTGGGCAACATCTTACGCAAGGCGCATTGTCGCAATGGTTGCATCTTTCAGATTTTAATTCTAATTCCAGATTTGGATAGGAACCATTTACGGTTTCAGTAATCCAATCTCTGCAATACCCTATTGGCACGTCGTTTTCGGTTTGACAAGCAACAACGCAATCACTACATCCAACACATTTTAAAGTGTCAATTATCATTGCATATCTCATATCTCAGTATTTTTATAAGGGTTTTCAGTTAAAATGGCAACAAAATTTCCTCTCATTCCGGTTCCGCCCATAATTGGGTCGGTGAATACCTTGGTAATTAGTTCCGTATCGTTAATTCCTTTTCCGTTGGCTCGGCTTAATTTTTTATTTTGATGTCCGAAGCCGTGCACCATATAAACAGAATCCCAACGAACTCTTTCTGTAACTCTCACTTTTATTGAAAATGTAGAAATAATATCATCTTGATTTTTTAGCCAAACTTCCTGACCCGATTTTAAACCAATGATTCTGGCAACTTTCGGATTTACCCAAAGGTCATTTTCTTTTTTCAAATCGTTTAAGTTTGGATTGTTTACAGTTCTGCTGAAAGTGTGCATAGGCGCTCTTCCGTAGTTTAATCTGTAAAAACCTTGAGGCGGTTCTGGGTGTTTTGTGTAATTTGGTAACGGGTCAAATCCTAAATCCTTTAATTCCTGGGAATAAAGATGAATTTTTCCGTTATCTGTAGGAAAATGATACGTTTCATCTTCATTTATATACATTGGTCCAGATTTGCGCGGATAATTTTTTACGCCAATTTTTTCCATTTCTTCTAAAGAAGTTCCCATTTCTTTTAACTGCCATTCAATCACTTCTTTGAAATCATCATAATTAAAATAATCGCCCAAACCTAAACGTTCACCAATTTGTTTGGCCATCCACCAAGCAGGTTTTGATTCGTATTTTGGCTCAACAGCCGGAATTCTAACGGCAATGGAAGGTTCTCTGTTGGTTGCGGAACGAATATCATCGTAACGCTCTAAATAAGTGCATTCCGGCAAAACAACATCGGCATAACCGGTTACATCCATTGGCATGGTGTCAACAACAACCATAAAAACTAAGGCATC
>JAUSOJ010000012.1 GCA_030656195.1 Lutibacter sp. | reverse complement strand
GACTTCCGAAAGTCAGCATTGTGTGGCACGACCATTATGGAAACAGCGAAAATTTAAAGGCACGTAAAAAATTTCCTTTAACGGTGGTGTCAAAAACCTTCAATACGGTAATTTCCGTAAACAATAACTTATACCAATGGGCACAACATCATTTAAAAGCCAGACATTATGCCTATTTGCCGAATTTCGCGTCATTTGGTTTAAAATCTAAAAATATAACAGAATTGAAAGGCTCAAATGACAAACGCATTATATGCCTTGCCAATTTGAGACCTCAAAAAGACCATTTGAATCTGCTGAAAGCTTTTAGCATAGTGCAGGAAAAACATACAGACTGGACCTTACATTTGGTGGGAATGGATTTTAAGGATGCCTATGCCGAAGAAATAAAATCGTATATAAATCAGCATAATTTAATACCTTGTGTATTTTTGTACGGCAGTTGTGCCGATACGCAATATATACTGGAACAAGCAACTATTGGCGTATTGGGCTCAAAATCGGAAGGCTTGCCGGTGGCATTGCTGGAATACGGTTTGGCAAAACTGCCGGTTGTGGTTACAGATGTCGGGGAATGCGGAACGGTAGTAAGCAATTTGGAAAACGGACTGGTGGTGCCGCCTGCTGATGAAGAGAGGCTTGCGGAAGCGCTTATTTTTCTGATAGAAAATGAAATTCAACGAAAAGAATTCGGAGAAAATTTATACATGAAAGCCGGTTTAAATTACAGTGAACACGCATTTATCACCCAATTAATCGCCTTATACCAACTTGAATAACAGTGCGTCACATACCCGTTTTATTTTAGCCGCTTTACACTTGGTATTGGGGGTTTTGGTGCTTTCCGGATTGATCGCCAAAGCATACTCCTTACTCATTGTGTTTTTCGGCGTTTTGTACATCATCAGAAATAAAAACGAAAACAATGAAGCCATGCATTGGAGCGCCTATTTGGTGGGTGCGGAAGTGCTTTTCAGAATGGCCGGCGGGATGATTTTTTACGAATTGCCCAAATATGCCATATTGATTTTTCTTTTTACGGGACTGATTGTGGAAAAACGACAACATCATATTTCTTTAAGCTATCTCATTTATATTTTATTATTGCTGATAGGAATTGCCTTTGTGAACATTCCGTTTGATGAATCCATTCGTAAAGCCATTGCCTTCAATTTAAGCGGCCCCATTTTGTTGGGAGTTTCGGCCATTTATTTTTATAAGCGGCCTTTGGCGCTTTCAACCTTTATGGATATGCTGTTTTATATGCTGTTGCCCATCATTTCCATGCTCACTTTATTGTATTTCAGAACACCGTCTTTAAGTGAAATTGCTTTTGGCGGAGGAGCCAGCTTTGAAGCTTCAGGAGGTTACGGACCCAATCAGGTGGCCACCATATTGGGTGTTGGGGTATTTATTGTGGGGGTGCACCTGTTCCTTAAACGGCGTATTTTTACGCTTTTCAGCATCGATATTGTATTGTTTACCTATTTAATTTACAGGGGCTTAATCACCTTTTCTAGAGGAGGGATGATAACGGCTATACTGGCAATTTCGGTGTTTACCTTTTATTTTATCCTATCTAAAGAAAACAAAATCTTAAATCTGGCCAAATACTCGGGGTTGGTGGCCATGTTTGGCTTTGCCTTATTTGTGTACACTTCCAATGCAACAGGTGGCATGCTCGAAAACAGGTATGCCAACAAAAATGCTGCGGGAACCACAAAATCGGATATTACAACCGGAAGGGGAACGTTGTTTATAAGTGAAATGACCGCTTTTTTGGACCATCCGTTTTTTGGGATTGGCGTTGGGGGCGGAAAGTATTACAGAATGGAAGAATTGGACATTCAGGCAGCTTCACACAATGAAATGAGCCGATTGATTGCCGAACACGGATTGATAGGCATTGTCGCACTTTTTGTGCTGATCACAGTTCCAATTCGGCATATGTTTAAACAACCCTATCTGGCTCGGGCATTTTTAGCCGCTTTTTTAATATTTTGGTTTTTAACCATCAACCATTCCGCCATGCGCATCGCCTTTCCTGGTTTTATTTACGGACTAAGCGTTGCGATCATTGTGTTTAAAGAAAAGGAAGATGAAGATGAAGAAAGTGGGTTATAAGTTATTAGTTATAAGTTGTCAGTTATGGGTTGTCGATGCCTAAATAACGTTGACCGAATTTGACAAGTTTTTAATAAATATTCTAAATTAAAACGCTAATCAAAAAAGAACCGTCATATGAGTTTTTTCGTTGTAAAATATTAATTTTTTAGCGCTGGCCGACGGAGCAACCCAAAGAGCCAAGCGCTGGATGAAGCGGCTGGATAGGCGGTCTGGGTGATGTGGTTATAAAAATTCAATAATTTTACAGAAAAAAATCAGTAGACTAGATTTTTTGTTACTTTTTTATCAATGAAAAAAGTAAAAAACATCCAATAGAATTACTAATTAATTGAAGAAATTGTAATTTAAATGTAAAAATAAAATTAATTGCTAATTTTTTTCTTTTACCCCAACCCTAAAGGGAGAGAAAAAAATCATAATGATTTAGATGAAAAAGATAAGAACTGTTTCGGGTAAATAATATAGTTTTGACAACCGACTACCAATAACCTAATACCAAATACTTAAAAAAGTTAAAAGTATAAAGTCTAAAGCCGAAATTTTGAATTAAATTTGACCACAAGACAATTCAACATTCAACATTCAAAATTACTTTAACTGCAAGACTGCAAGATCGCACGACTGCAAGACCGCACGACTGCAAGACCAACAACTGACAACCGACAACCAACAACCGACAACCAACAACCGACAACCACCAACAAAAAGACACGTGGTTTTATAAAATAATTAACACGTGTGATTGTTTTTTTATTTATATTTGTATCATAAAAATTAAAAAAATGAGCACTAAATTAACTTTGACAATTGATGATTCAGTTATTGAAAAAGCAAAAAAATATGCTAAAAATAAGGAAAAAAGCTTATCAAGCATTGTTGAAAATTATTTAAAGGTATTGGTAAAAGAGCAAAGTGAAAACAAAATTGAATTGACACCCATTGTTAAATCTTTAAAAAGTACTTTTCATTCAGACCAGGATTTTGATTATAAACAAGAATTGGCCAAAAAGCTGTCTGAAAAATATTTATAAGAGGATGAAGCATATTTTAATAGATACCGATGTCATTCTTGATCTCTTTTTTGACAGGGAGCCATATTCCGAAAATGCCGCAAAAGTACTGTCTTTATGTGAAAAAAAAGCCGTTATAGGGTTTGTGACACCCGTCATTATAAGCAATGTCTATTATTTGTTAAGCCAAAAAGCAAAACAGGAGAAAGTAATCGAAAAATTAAAAATATTACTGTCAATCCTGGAAGTGCTTGTGATAGACAAAAATGCAATCATTGTGGCATTAAATTCAGAATTTAAAGACTTTGAAGATGCGCTGCAAAATTATTCAGCAGAATTAAACGGAGAAATTGATATGATCATCACAAGAAATACCAAAGATTATAAAAAAAGCCAAATAGGAATCATGAACCCTGAAAATTTTTTAAAGTTAATCAATGACTTGTGATCTAATTAAGTTAAAAGGGAGTTGGGTGAGAGGTGAACGGTCACAGACAACAGTTTGCCACAATCAATTCCAACGCGCCAGCTTTATCTGCGCTCCATCTCGCCCATAGCTGTCGCTACGTCGCACTAAAAACAGCCACTGGCTGTTTTCTTTACGTTCGGCCCTCCTCTAGAGAAGCCTGTCCAGTCCCGATAGCTATCGGGATTAGAACGGGAGGGTTAGGGGTGTGTAAGACTGGAATCAAAAAAAAATATTAGAAGTTAAATATTAAATATTAAAAGTTTTAAGTAATAAATAATTTAATAATCCTAAATCAAGCCATATTTCCTTGAGAAAGGTTTTGGGATAGGATTAAAAGTAAAAAATAAGTTCATATATTATTTAAACCCAAATCAAAAAAGAACCGTCCTAAGATATTCCTGCCTGCCTCGGAAGGTTAGGAATAACCATTATGGTATTAAAAATAACTAAGTCTATCCTTCTTGCTAGCTAGTTCAATATTATAAAAATCAAAGAACTTAACGTAAACAACAAACAAATAAAATGATTGAATTTATTTGTGTAAATTTGAATAATTAAATATTTGAAAAATGAACCAACTACAAGCATTAGCACCCGAAATAATTAAACTTTGTAAAGAACACAAAGTAAAAAGTTTGTACGCTTTTGGCTCTGTGTTGACCGATAAATTTAATGATGAAAGTGATATTGATTTAATCGTGGATTTTGTAAATATGGAAGTTGAAGATTATGCAGATAATTATTTCGATTTCAAGTTTTCTTTGCAGGATATTCTTAAAAGACCCATTGATTTACTTGAAGAACAATCCATAAAAAATCCTTATTTCAGAAAGGCAGTTAATCAAAAAAAACAGCTTGTGTATGGATATTGAAATTAAAGTCTGGTTATTTGATATTTTAAACGCCATTACAGGCCCCCTAACCCCCAAAGGG
>JAUSOJ010000291.1 GCA_030656195.1 Lutibacter sp. | reverse complement strand
TCCCTTTCCTTGGGAAAGGGTTGGGGATAGGACAAAAATCGTAAATCAAAAATCAAAAAAATGAAAACAGCATATACCGAAGAACAGAAATATATCAGGGCAAAAAAGAATGTTGAAAAAGTTAAAGAGTTTTATATGAGTTTATTTGCCTACTTAGTGATAATCCCATTTTTAATATTCTTAAATCTGAAATTTTCACCCGAATTTCAATGGTTTTGGTTTCCATTAATCGGTTGGGGAATTGGACTCGCATTTCACGCATTGGGTGCTTTCAATCATAATTTATTGTTTGGAAAAAATTGGGAAGACAGAAAAATTAAAGAATATATGGATAATGATAAAATCAATTATTAAAATTAACATTATGAAAACCGAATATACAGAAGAGCAAAAATATTTACGCGCTAAAAAAAGGGTAAAATCAATCAAAGGATTTTATGTACATTTAATGGTTTACATTTTGGTAAATGCATTTTTATTGATTGCAAGGGTTTTTTCTGATGGAGGAACCGAGGTTTTAAGGGAATGGCAAACGTATAATACCGTTTTATTTTGGGGAATCGGACTTGCGTTTCATGCATTTGGCGTTTTTGGAATGGACATTCTTTTTGGCAAAAACTGGGAAGACCAAAAAATAAAGGAATTTATGGACAAGGATAAACGAGAGTTTTGGGAATAAAGGCCCCCTAACCCCCAAAGGGTGACAGAGCGTTAAGAAATCGAAGATTCACGAACACCTATTTATAAAAATAATAAAGGTCGTGAGCTAAAATGTTCAGTGAACATTTTTAGCGATAGGGCCAGCTGACGCGTAGGAAAAAAAGTTTAAAAAATCTCAAATCATAAACAAATCGTACATCAAAAATCAAAAATACCAACAAATGAAAGCAGTTATTATTGAAGATGAAAAACCGGCCGCAAGAAGATTGAGCAGAATGCTGAATGAATTTGGGATTGAACCCATTGCGATGTTGCATTCGGTGGAAGAATCCGTCAATTGGTTTATGAACAATGAGCATCCCGATTTATTGTTTTTGGACATTCAGCTTTCCGACGGATTGTCGTTTGAAATTTTTGAGGAAGTTGACATTAAAAGCGCCATCATTTTCACAACGGCTTATGATGAATATGCCTTAAAAGCCTTTAAATTAAACAGTGTCGATTATTTATTGAAACCGATAGATAACGATGAACTTGAAAATGCCATCAATCAATTTAAAACGTTGCAGACGAACACTTCAAAAGGGGTTTTAAATCTGGAACAAATTAAGCAATTGATTGCCCCGGCCAATAAAAACTACAAAACCCGATTCACGGTTAAAATAGGTCCGCATTTAAAAATGATTTCTACAGAATCAATCGAATGTTTTTTTAGCGAAAATAAAGCAACAAATATTTACACAATCGACCATAGAACCTATCTTTTGGAAGACACCTTGGAACAATTGGAAGAAAAGCTGCAGCCATCAACATTTTTCAGGGTAAACAGGCAATATTTCATCAATATAAATGCCATAAAAGATATTATTTCTTATTCTAATAGCCGATTAAAAGTGGTATTGAATTCTTTCAAAGATTCAGAAATAATTGTAAGCCGCGAACGCGTTAAAGATTTTAAAACTTGGATTGATAATTGAAAAAGACGGAAGTCAGGAGACGGAAGTCAGAAGTTAATATCCAAAATACTGGCTATCAATTAATAGCTTCTTAATACCAAATCCCAAAATTTATTATTAAATGCTTCATTTTCTTTTTGTTATAATAAAATAATTTAAGTAAATTTGCACTCCTTTTAACGAGAGCAGATTTTAAAAGGAATGAGAAAAAAAATAATGTAAACCAACTCTTTGCGTTATAATCGTATAAAAATCTGTATAACAATAAGATACAAATAATGATCATCAGCAAATATGTCTGAAGAAACAAAAAACACTGAAGAGCAAAATGATGCTCCTGAAGTAAATCAAACAGCGGCGAAAGCCCAAACAGAAACTCCTGAAGAAGTTACTGAAACAGTTGAAGCACCAAAAGCTAAAGAAGAAACTACTGAAGAAGTAGTTGAAACAGTTGAAGCGCCAAAAGCTGAAGAAGTGGCTGAAGAAGCAGCAGTTGAAACTCCAAAGGTTGCAAAAGCACCAAAAGCTGAAAAAGTTGCTAAAGAAGAAGTGGCTGAAACAGTGGAAGCTCCAAAAGTGGCAAAAGTAAATCCGGAAGAATTTTTAGCGAATTTTGACTGGCATATGTTCGAAGAAGGTATTGAAGCTATTGATGCTGAAAACCTAAAATCTTTTGAAGCAGCTTTAGAAGTTACCTTAGGAATTGTGAGTGAGCGTGAAGTAATTGAAGGGGTTGTTATCAGAAAAACAGACCGTGAAGTAATTATTGACATCAATGCAAAATCTGAAGGCGTTATTTCCTTGAATGAATTTCGTTACAACCCTAATTTAGCCGTTGGAGACAAGGTTGAAGTTTTGGTTGATAAAAGAGAAGACAATACCGGTCAATTGGTATTATCTCACAAAAAAGCAAGAGTTATTAAAGCTTGGGATCGTGTTAACAATGCACACGAAACAGGTGAAGTTGTTAACGGATTCGTTAAATGCAGAACTCGTGGCGGTATGATTGTAGATGTTTTTGGAATTGAAGCATTCTTACCAGGTTCTCAAATTGATGTAAAACCAATTAGAGATTACGATCAATATGTTGAAAAAACAATGGAATTCAAGGTAGTGAAAATCAACCATGAATTTAAAAACGTTGTGGTTTCACATAAAGCACTTATTGAAGCTGATATTGAAGTTCAAAAGAAAGAAATTATTGGTAAATTAGAAAAAGGCCAAGTATTGGAAGGTGTTGTTAAAAACATTACTTCATACGGCGTTTTTGTTGATTTAGGTGGTGTTGACGGATTAATTCACATTACAGATTTATCTTGGTCAAGAATCAATCACCCAAGTGAAGTGGTTGAATTAGATCAAGTATTGAATGTTGTAATCCTTGATTTTGATGATGAAAAAACCAGAATCCAATTAGGGTTGAAACAATTAAACAAACATCCTTGGGAAGCTTTAGACGAGAACATTAAAGTTGGCGATGCAATTAAAGGTAAAGTAGTTGTGATTGCTGATTACGGTGCGTTTATTGAAGTTTCTAAAGGTGTTGAAGGATTAATTCACGTATCAGAAATGTCTTGGTCAACACATTTACGTTCAGCTCAGGATTTCGTATCTGTAGGCGACGAAGTGGAAGCTCAAGTATTGACTTTAGACAGAGACGAAAGAAAAATGTCTTTAGGTATTAAACAATTACATCCAGATCCTTGGACCAATATTGCCGAAAAATATCCTGTAGGTTCAGTTCACACTGGTACAGTGCGTAACTACACAAACTTTGGTGTTTTTGTTGAATTGGAAGAAGGTATTGACGGTTTGGTTTATATTTCTGACCTTTCTTGGACCAAAAAAATTAAACATCCATCTGATTTCGTATCTGTAGGTGATAAATTGGAAGTTCAAGTATTGGAATTGGATGTTGAAGGACGTAAATTGAATTTAGGTCACAAACAAACCAATGAAAATCCTTGGGATGCTCATGAAGAAAAATTTGCAATCGATTCAATTCACGAAGGAACTGTAAAAGATAAAAGCGATAAAGGATTGATCGTTGGATTGGAAGATGGTGTTGAAGCATTTGTTCCTAGCCGTTTTATCATAAAAGAAGATGGATCTAAATTGGCTAAAGGCGATGTTGCTCAATTCAAAGTAATTGAATTCAACAAAGAATTTAGACGAATTGTAGCTTCTCATACCTCAATTTTTAAAGCTCAAGAAGAGAAAAATGTAAAAGCTGCTCAACAAAAAAGCGTTGACACTGGCGAAAAAACAACTCTTGGAGATATAGGTGGTGATTTAGCCGCATTGAAGAAAAAAATGGAAGGCGGGAAATAATCCGAAATTCATTTAAATATTAAAAAGGCTGCATCATATTTTGATGCAGCCTTTTTTGTTTTTATTACAAGGATAAAAAATTATCTTTGTTGCACTAAATTTAGCATATGTCATTAATAAAATCAATCTCAGGAATAAGAGGCACCATCGGGGGCACAGTCAACACAAATTTAACCCCAATTGATACCGTAAAATTTGCCGCGGCTTATGGTATGTGGCTTAAAAATCATACAAACAAAAAGGAACTTACCGTAATTCTGGGCCGAGATGCTCGAATATCAGGAAAAATGGTGAGCAGTTTGGTTGCAAACACATTGGTCGGTTTGGGAATAAACGTAACTGATATTGGCTTGTCAACCACACCAACGGTTGAGTTGGCCGTAATGCTTGATGCTGCTGATGGCGGTATTATCATCACCGCAAGCCACAATCCGAAACAATGGAACGCCTTAAAATTATTGAATCACAAAGGGGAGTTTTTAAATGCACTGGATGGTGAAGAGGTGTTGGAAATTGCCGAAAATGATGCCTATGTTTTTGCAGAAGTTGATGATTTGGGAAAATACAGAAAGAAAGCAAATTATATCGACAAACACATCAAGGAAGTATTAAACTTGAAATTGGTGGATGTTGAAGCCATAAAAAAAGCCAAATTTAAAGTGGTTTTAGATGCAGTAAACTCAACCGGCGGCATTGCAATTCCGCCTTTATTGGAGAAATTAGGCGTACAATGTGTTGAATTGTACTGCGAACCTAACGGCGAATTTCCTCACAATCCGGAGCCTTTAAAAGAGCATTTAACAGATATATCAGAATTGGTGGTTAAAGAAAAAGCCGATTTGGGTATTGTGGTTGATCCAGATGTGGACAGGCTTGCGCTTATTTGTGAAGACGGCTCTATGTTTGGCGAAGAATATACCTTGGTTGCATGTGCAGATTATGTATTGGGTAAAACAAAAGGAAATACAGTTTCCAATTTATCATCGTCAAGAGCTTTAAGAGATGTTACCTTAAAACATGGCGGCAAGTATCAGGCAAGTGCGGTTGGAGAAGTAAATGTAGTGGAATTGATGAAAGCGACCAATGCTGTAATCGGCGGTGAAGGAAACGGCGGCATTATTTATCCGGAATCACACTATGGACGAGATTCTTTGGTTGGTGTTGCGTTATTTTTGTCGCATTTGGCAAACGCTAAAGTTTCCTGTAAACAACTGAGAGACAGTTATCCGGCTTATTTTATGAGCAAAAATAAAATTGAATTAACGCCTCAAATTAATGTGGATGCTATTTTAAGCACCATTGCCGAAAACTATAAAAATGAGGATGTAATTACGGTTGATGGCGTAAAAATTAATTTTGAGACCGAATGGGTGCATCTTCGTAAATCAAATACAGAACCAATCATCAGAATTTATACTGAAAGCACTTCACAACAAAGTGCCGATGATTTGGCAATCAGATTGATCAATGAAATAAAAGCGATTATTTAATTCAGAAATTTTAAATTTTGGATTATGAATTTTAAATTTAACAATCTAACGGTTGAGAAATTTTTAATTATTCATTATTTTGGCGCTTTGTCTTTGTGTTTGAAGCGTTTATGAGTCCAGAAATAATATTCTGGCTGGTTGCGGACTTGCTTTTCGACTTTATCTAAAAAAATATCGGTCAATTCATAATCGGGGAATTTTTGGGCTTCATTGGTGATTAAACGGAATGAAGTTTCATAATAGCCCCGTTTTATTTTTTTCGTTTCAATATAAACCATATTCATATCATATCTTTTCGCCAGCATTTCGGCACCGGTATGAATTGGCACTTTTACGCCAAAAAATTCACGCCAATAAAATGTTTTGGAAAGCTGTGGAGATTGATCGCTGAGCAGGCCGTACATTGCCTGTATATTGTGCTGTTGATTGTGTTTAATTTCAGCAATTATTTTGGAGGTCAGTATTAAATGGGTTCCAAACTTTGCTCTCGATTTTAAAACTTTATCATTAAAATAAGGATTTGCAACTCTGGTAAAAGCGGCATAACCTTTATATTTTACAAAAGCGTCCAAACTCATAATCCATTCCCAATTGGCATAATGTGGTCCTGTAAGGATTATGCTTTTGCCATCTTTATACAATTCTTCAAACAATTCGAGATTGGTGAATTTGTATCTTTTAAAAATTTCTTCTTTAGGAACCGTGAAGAATTTGATCATTTCAATAAATACATCAGTAAAATGATGGTAAAACTTTTTACGGATTTCAAGGAGTTCTTTATCAGATTTTTCTGGAAAAGCAAGTTTTAAATTGGATAAAACCACTTTTTTACGGTAGCCAATTATATGATACACCAGTAAATAAATCCCATCAGAAATGGCATACAAAACACGAAAAGGCAACATGGAAACAAGCCAGATCACTGGATAAACAAATATATAAACTAAAAAATTCATCATACGGTTGCAAATATCGCATTAAATTTTTAATTATTTTTTGATTGATGCGTAAACAAAGAAACGGGTTCGGCAATTTTTTATACTTTCGCTGTTTATAAATTTAAAAGAATGAATATAGATACTGTATTGCTAATAATTATTGCTGCTAATGTGATGTTTTCTATCAAAGGATTTAGTGATGAATTGTTTTTTGATAAATATAAATTCCAGATTGGCTCCATATTAAGAGGTGAGAAAATAAGAATGTTCTCTTCGGCATTTTTGCATGTAGATTATTTGCATCTTATTTTAAACATGTATGTTTTATATATTTTTGCTCCTCAAATCATACTAAATCTTGGCGTTATAAAGTTTCTGATCCTTTATTTAGGCAGTTTGCTTGCAGGAAGTTTATTAACACTCAGTTATCATAAAAAAGAATTGTACTACACGGCGGTTGGCGCTTCGGGAGCTGTTGCGGGGATTATTTATGCTGCTATTTTACTGAATCCAGACATGAAACTGATGATGTTTCCGCTGCCAATTCCAATTCCCGGTTATATTTTTGGTGTTGGTTATTTGTTGTACTCCATCTACGGAATGAAAAACAAAGTGGGCAATATTGGACACGCAGCGCATTTAGGAGGCTCGGTTGGCGGTTACGCTTTGATGTTATTGGTATATCCTGAGGTATTTTCAAACAGCACAACTACAGTCGTTTTACTGGGAATTCCAATTGTGCTTTTGTTGCTTTTCGGAAAAAGATTTTTATAAAAAAAAAGCCAAACTCTCGTTTGGCTTTTTTTGAGCGAGAGACCGGGCTCGAACCGGCGACAGTCAGCTTGGAAGGCTGAAGCTCTACCAACTGAGCTACTCTCGCAAATGCTTGGCAAATATACAATCCTTTTAGACTTTTACAAACGTTTTCTAAGAATTTTTAAACTTTTTTACGTAGTGGAATCCCAGTTTTTTATAACCTTCATTTTCATAAAACCGGTGCGATTTTTCATTCTCAATATAGGTATTCAATTCAGTGGCTTCATAACCAATACTTTGTGCGTAATTGTAAATCCATTCGAATAATTTTTTCCCCAAACCTTTATTTCTGTGATTTTCGCCAATCACCACGTGGTCAGGCTCAACCGTTTTTCCGCAGTAATGGCGTGTCAAAAACCAAAGTCCGCTAATACCCACCAATTCATCATTTAAATACACGCCAACACATTCATAATGCTGTGTTATCATCTCCAACAAGCGTTCTTTTAAAACATTATCGGGCGTATTGGTGTTCAATTCTTTCAGCAGCGGTAAAATCTCAACTATTTTTTCTTTCTCAATTAATTTAATTTCAAGATGTTCCATATTAATAGTAAATTAGCATCATTCATGTCAATAGTAGGAAAATAATTTTAAAAACAGCATTGTTTCCGATATTATGTGAAAAATCTCATTAATTTAAAAATATAGCTAAAGCAATGATACAAATTAAAGAAATTTCTGCGGAGGAAACTTTTCCAATCAGGTTGGAAGTATTGCGTAAAAACATTCCGCTTCCTTATGAATTTGATGGCGATTTTGATAAAGAAACCATCCATTTGGGTGCTTTTAAAAACGATAAATTAATTGCAGTTTCCAGTTTTATGAAAGCAAGCAATAAAAATTTTGAAGGCAATCAATACCAATTGAGAGGAATGGCCACTTTAAAAGAATATCAAGGATTTGGGGCAGGTAAATTGATGCTTGAAAAAGCAGCTCAAATTTTAAAGGAAAAAAACAGCCAAGTTTTATGGTGCAATGCGCGTATTGCCGCAGTTGAGTTTTACAAAAAGCAGGGATTTCAAACTTTTGGCGAAAAATTTGAGATATCGTATGTGGGAGAACATTATGTGATGTTAAAAGAAATGTGAAAAAAGTAATGAAAAATAGGGGCTAGTTGGTCAGAATTGGTGAAATAACGTCATTCAATACCTTTTTATTGTATTTTATATCTTAAATAGAGCCATTCTATTTTTTCAATTGAAAAATTTAAAGTAGATTTGGAAGTTCTAATTTGTTAAAAATCAATTGCTAGGTTGCAAATTAAAAATAATTTTTCATAGCGCATCAAAAAAAAATGAAAAATAGATTTATAATCTTATTTTATCTTGGGTTTTCTTCACTCTTACTAGGTCAGGATGTCGCGAATATAAATAAATTGAAAAAGGAACTTCAACAAGAATTGGTTGATACTTCCAAAGTTACCATTCATTTAAAAATTGCAAATTTATATATAAAAACGAAGCCCGATTCCTCATTGGTTAATTTAACGAAAGCATTGGAATTGGCAAAAAAATCTGCAAATCAATTAATAATCGCTCGTGTTTACAATAGGTTCGGTTATTATTATGAACACATTGATAATTTTAAAGACGCCATAAAAAATTACAACGATGCTTTTTTGATTTATGAGAGACTGAA
>JAUSOJ010000278.1 GCA_030656195.1 Lutibacter sp. | reverse complement strand
TTCGGACCTAAATTTTTTGGAACGCCATAATTCCCGTCATTATTGATCTCAACAACATAAATATCCAAATCGCCAAAACCACCCGGCATATCCGACACAAAATAAAGTTTTTTACCGTCTACGCTCACAGCCGGACTGCGGACAGAATACTCCTTGCTGTTAAAAGGCATTGGTGTTACCTCAGAAATTTCAAAATTTTGATTGATGGAAGCTTTAAACATATACAATGTTTTCCATTTTGCGGAATCTTTGGATTTTAACGCACTGTAAAAATTATTCCATGTAAAATAGATGGTTTTGAAATCGGGCGTAAAGGCAATATCCGATTCAAAAAATTTGTTATTTATTTCAGAAGAAAATTTAGCTGATTGTATAATATCACCATTTTCAGTAATCAATCCGTGATACAACTCTAAAGAAAGCTGACGGTTGTTTGTCCGCCTGCCGCTATTATCTTTTTTTGAGGAAGCAAATATTACGGAATTACTGCCCGAATACGTTACTCCCAATTCGGCAAATTTGGAGTTAATAGACGTATTCAAAATTTCATAAATGCCTTCTTGGGCGGCTATGAAATTAAAAAACAGCATCAACAATATTGGCAATAACTTTTTCATAGTAGATGAGTGCTACTTCTTTCTAGAAATTTTTTCAAAAACCCAAGCAGGTCCAATCAATAAAAATTGCAAATCTTTAAAAAATGACGGTTTTTTTCCTTCGAGTTTATGTCCGTAAAACTGTCCAATCCAAGCGATGATGAAAATGGCTAACGAACTGTAAAATAACGGACTTACCTGCGATAAAAAATAATTCCCCATCAAACATAAAATAGAAAAAGTTAACATTCTTACAAAAGTTGAAAACGACAATCGGATGTAAAATATAAGCAGTAAAATTAAAACTGGCGTAGCCCAATTCTCTAAAAACGGATTGTTGATGTTTAAATTTTCTGAAATAATGGTTGAAGGAATACTCATGAACATACCAACAATACTAAAAAATATGGCTGGTACACAAATGAAATGAATTGTTTGGTTGGTTTTATTTTGATGACTTTCGGCATACTCATCAAACCATTGATTTAATGTTTTCATAATATGGGCTTGTTATTGAAATATTTTTTAGCACAATGCAATTTATACCTTTTTCTTCAATTTTTTAAGTTGTTGTTTTGCCCTGAAATTTCCGGAATCAAGCGTCAAAGAAATTTGGTAATTTTCAATAGCCATTAAAGTGTCGCCACTTTTCATATAAGCTTCGCCCAAACTGTCATAAACATTTGAACTGTTGGGATATAACGCAGCATTTATTTTGAAAATTGCCTTCGCTTCCTCAAAATTCTTCTCCCGTAATGTTTCATATCCTAAGGAATTTAAATATTTTTCATCAATAGCACTGTCTGATGAATCTTTTTTCTTGATGGCCAAATAACCTTCAAGCGCTTTGTCAAATTCCTTATTTTCCAAATATTCACTTGGAACCATTTCACCATCTTTCAGCTTTCTGAAATTATATACGATTGGTTTATTTTCTTCTTTTGGCATTAAAACCATATACGCTGTTTGATTTTCCGGATTGGTTAAAAACTGAATTTTTTCATTCATTTCCTTTACAAAAAAAGTAGCATCATCCACTTTTAAAGGCTTGATCTTATTTGCGCCGCGCCACGCCAAAAACATTTCATTCTCTTCAAAATAAACCCTAATAACCTCATCTGAATTGTACAAATACCTGCCAGTTGCATTCTTTATAAATTCAGGGTTGTTTGAATTGTTTTTGCAGCCAAATAAAAATGCTAAAAAAATCAGAAAATAGTTGAATTTCATCGTTGCAATTATACTTAAAATGAATGATAATTTATGTTTTTAAAAATTTCTCTCCCAAAAATAGCAAAAAAAATCGTTGTTATAAATCTAAGGCCATTGTATATTTTTCATAATAAACATTGATAATTTCGCAATAAAACTTATTAAGACTTATTATATATTAACTGCAACGAAGGATTATGTATCAAAAGTTACAAAAAATTGAATTAAATTTAGATTTAAATTAAAAATAAATCTATGCCAAAATTAATTTTTCGTTTATTCTTAACGTTTATTGTATTTGTAGGTATTTTTATTTTAATACAAAAGCTGCTTACGCCTGAATCTTTTGGCGAATATGGCCATTATAGAGCCAACTCTCTGGATGATAATAAAATGCGCACCTCTTTTTATAAAGGTGATGCTAAATGCACAGAATGTCACCAGGATGTTTATGATTTGAGAGAAACAGATGTGCATTCGGGAGTTCGCTGTGAAAGTTGCCACAGTCCTAAAATAGATGCCACTACAGATTGTAAAGTGATGCCGCCAATCGTTAAAGGAACCAATAAATTTTGTGCGGAATGTCACGCCACCAATCCGGCACGACTCAAAAAAGGTGTTCCGCAATTAGATTTTAAAGAGCACTATGTAAAACAAAACTGCATTGAATGCCATAATCCACACGCACCATGGGAACTGAAAGAAAAGTAAACAACCGAAGAAAGTTTTTTCAAACCTCAGCAGCATTGGTTGGAGGAACCTTATTGTATGCACTTATTAAACCTTTTGAAGCACTTGCTCAGCCTAAAGAAGAAGAAATAAAAACAGATCAAGCCAATCTTGCTTTATGGGGAATGGGCGTTGATTTAGAAAAATGTATTGGATGCGGTAAATGTGCCGAAGCTTGTAAAATTGAAAATAAAGTACCAAAAGAACCCTTCTATTTTAGAACCTGGGTGGAACAATACACGGTAAAAAATGATGGTACCGTTAAAATTGAATCTCCAAATGGCGGTATTGGCGGATTGAAACAATCTGTTCCTGATGAGGAGATTTTTAAATCCTTTATGGTGCCTAAATTATGCAACCATTGCACAAAAGCGCCTTGCGTTCAAGCTTGCCCTGTTGGCGCTACATATATTAGTCCGGATGGTGTGGTTTTGGTTGATGAAACCTATTGCATTGGTTGCAGTTATTGCATTCAGGCTTGTCCATATGGCGCTCGATTTATGAATCCCATTACAAAAGTGGCCGATAAATGCACGTTCTGTTACCACAGAATCAGCGAAGGATTGCAACCGGCTTGTGTTGAAGTTTGCCCAACTGACGCGCGAATATTTGGGGATTTAAGAGACAAGGAAAGTGATTTGGTGAAGTTTTTACAAGTGAATCCAACGCAAGTTTTAAAACCTCACTTAAATACACATTCCAGGGTGTTTTATAACGCATTAAGTTCAGAAGTTAAATAATTATGGAAGAGCACTATAAACATTTATACGAAGCGCTATCACAGGTTGATGGTTATATTTATCCCAATGAAATAGATTTACATTGGGGATTGATGATTGTTTTATATCCATACATCACAGGCTTGGTTGCCGGCGCTTTTATTCTCGCTTCTTTAGAACGTGTTTTTAACGTGAAGGTTTTAAAACCAACTTACGGCCTGGCTTTGTTAACTGCTTTGTCGTTTTTATTGGTGGCCACGCTGCCTTTAGTCAGTCATTTACGACATCCGCTAAGAGCCTACGAAATTTTAATGACCCCCAATCCAACTTCGGCGATGGCTATATTTGGATTTGTGTATTTGTGGTATTTAATGGTCGTGTTATTGCTAGAAATTTGGTTTGATTATCGCCTAGATTTTGTGCTTTGGTCTAAAAAAAGTACCGGATTTAAAAAATTTTTTTATAGAACAATCACTTTAGGAATTAATGATACCGATAAAAAATCGGCCAAACTAGATGATAAATTGGGCTATTTTATTACCCTTATTGGAATTCCATCCGCATTTTTGTTGCACGGCTATGTTGGTTTTATATTTGGTTCCATCAAAGCCAATCCTTGGTGGTCAACAGTACTGATGCCTGTAATATTTTTATTCTCGGCCATGGTTTCGGGTATAGCTTTGGTAATGGTGATTTATATGGTGGTGAGTTGGTTCAGAAAAGTGGAAATTGATATGCCCTGTTTGGATACCATTGCGAAATACCTGTTTTATATTTTAATTATTGATTTTACCTTAGAATCTTTAGATCAAATTCACCGAATTTATGAGGCTGAAGAATCTTTTGATATTATTAAAGTGCTAGTTAGCGGTAAACTAAATATCACCTTGTTAATTATGCAAGTATTGCTTGGCACCATTATTCCGCTTATTGTTATTGGAATTTTTCAAGTCTACAAACCTGATGAGAAAATCAGAAAGTTTTCCTATTTCTTTGTTGGCATTCTTGTACTAATCGGGATTTTCTTTATGCGCTGGAATGTGGTTATTGGCGGACAGTTATTTTCAAAAAGCTTAAGCGGATTTACCTCTTTCAAAGCGGTATATTCCGGATTGGAAGGTTATGTGATGGCGGCTGTTTGGTTGATTGTGCCTTTGTTAATATTGACTTTTCTATTGTGGTTGATGCCGCCTTGGAAAAAAGTGACCACCCACGAATAATGAATAATAAATTCATAAAAAAATCCGCCATTATGCGGATTTTTTTATGAATTTTATTTTTAGGAAACGTTCATCAATTCCACATCGAAAATTAACGTGGCATTAGGAGGAATTACACCACCTGCACCGCGGCTTCCGTAAGCCAATTCAGAAGGAATCACAAAACGAGCTTTATCCCCAACTTTTAGTAATTGAATGCCCTCATCCCAGCCTGAGATAACTTGTCCTACTCCCAATTCAAAATCGATGGGTTGTTTGCGTGGATAGGAAGAATCAAAAACAGTTCCGTCTAATAACTGGCCTTTGTAATGCACAGAAACCACACTTCCTTTGGTTGCTTTTTTACCTGAACCTTCTTGTAATATTTTATAGCGCAAACCGCTTGGTGTTTCATCATAACCAGCGGCAACTTTATCCATTTGATCAGCCATCGATTTTTTAGCTTCAGCTTCTCTTTTTGTTCTTGAACCTTCAAAAGTTCTGAAAGCTTCCACTGCATTAAATTTTTCTGCCGCTTCTCCAACTCTTACAATTTCAAGAGATTCTAAAACATCATTTTGCTTAATTGCATCCACAACTTCTTGTCCTTCAACAACTTTTCCAAAAACGGTATGTTTATTGTCTAACCAAGGCGTAGGCACATGCGTAATAAAAAACTGACTTCCGTTTGAAGCCGGACCTGAATTTGCCATGGATAAAATACCAGGTGCATCGTGTTTTAAATCAGGATGAAATTCATCAGCAAAGCTGTAACCCGGAGAACCTGTTCCGGTTCCCAACGGACAACCGCCTTGAATCATAAAATCAGGGATTACCCTGTGAAATTTCAATCCGTTATAATAAGGTGTTCCTTGCGGTTTTGATTTGTTTTCTAAATTTCCTTCAGCCAAAGCAACAAAGTTACCCACTGTTCCCGGTGTTTTCTCAAATTCTAAACTTACCAGTATTTCACCTTTTGAGGTGTTAAATTTTGCGTATAATCCGTTATCCATTTTCTTAATATTTTTAAAACTGATGCAAATATACATACTTTCAATGAAAATGAAAGTATTACAAATATTTAATCATTAGACTGTTGCTTGTTAAAATAAAAATCCACCAAATGGCGGATTTTATATAATTTAATTAAAAGATATTTGCATTAAACTTCAGCCTTAACATTAGCTTTAATTGAAGTCGACTGTTCTATTTTATGTGCATCGCCCGTTAATCCGCAGCCTTTTTTAGAAGCATTGCAAGCGCTAAAAAATAGTGCTGAAAACGCAATTCCTAAGGTATATAAAGCTATTTTTTTCATCCTTTGTATGATATTAATATTTTAAAAACGTTGAAATATACTAATTATTTTATGAAACGAGCCATAATAAATTTTGATAACAGAAATGATTAATGGCGAACAGCATCTGTACCAATAAAAATAAAATTTAAACAGATGAAATTAATTTGTTTAAGGTATAAACAATCAAATCCTCAACCGGTTTGTAGGGATCTTCGCTAAAAGTTCCGTTTGCCCTGTTGGCAATGATGGCGTTCATGGAACAGGCTTCGTGACCCAGTAATTTAGCCAAACCATAAATGGCCGATGTTTCCATTTCAAGGTTTGTCACTTTATAACCATCAAATTCAAAATTGTCGATTTTGCTGTTTAATGACGGATCTTCAAGTGCCAAACGAAGCACGCGCCCCTGCGGACCATAAAAACCGCCGGCGGTTGCTGTAACACCAACAAAAACGTTGTCGCTTTTTAATTTTTGTATCAATAATTCGCTGCCTTTCACCAAATAAGGTCTCGATTTTCGCGGATTCCAATTGGTGTGTTTTATAAAAGCATCTTCCATTTCGGCCTCCAGAATTTCTTCACAATCATAAGAATGAAGCAATCCGTCAAAACCCAATCCGTATTGCGCCAACACAAAGCTATCTACCGGAATATCGCTTTGCAAAGAGCCTGAAGTACCAATTCTAACAATATTTAATTTGGTATGTGCTGTTTTTACCGTGCGCGATTTTAGGTCGATATTTACCAAAGCGTCAAGCTCATTCATCACAATATCAATATTATCCGGACCAATACCTGTTGATATTACGGAGATTTTTGTTCCTTTATAAGTACCGGTAATGGTTCTGAATTCTCTTTTTTGTGTTTCAAATTCAATAGATTCAAAGTGTGCGGCTATTTTAGGCACCCTGTTTTGATCACCAACAAAAATAATGTTGGTGGCTATGTTTTCGGGCTGTAAATTTAAGTGATACACACTTCCATCGGGGTTCAGAATTAATTCTGATGCTGCTATTTTATTCATAATCTATCCGCCTACGCGTTTTATATTATATCCTTCTTTCTGAAGGATTTCCATTATTTTATCTCTATAATTTCCTTGAATGATAATTTCATTGTCTTTAACGCTGCCGCCAACACCACATTTTGTTTTAAGCAGTTTTCCCAGATTTTTCAAATCATCATCAGAACCCACAAAACCCGTAACAACGGTAACGGTCTTCCCTCCTCTTCCTTTGTTGGAAAATTTGGCTTCCAAAAACTGTTTTTTAGGCGGCAACAAGTCTTGCGCTTCCTCTTTTTCAAATTCGAAGTTTGTATTGGTGGAAAAAACAAATCCGCCTAAATCTTCTAAACTGTTTAATTTTTTCTTACTCATATTTTCTAAAAAAATATAGCCTAAATTAGGCAAACATTATTTATTATTGACCTTTTGCCAAGCAAATAGTAAAGCTGCCAAAAGTTCAAAAACAAGTCCGATGGCCATCAATAAATTCGATTGTGAATAATCAAACAACTTTGAAATAGCGCCTGCTACAATCAGAAACAGGCCAAATGTGAAAAATGAAACTACTTTGTTTGTCATCATTTTATCAAGCCTAATTCTCTTAAACGTTCATTTAAAAATTCACCCGCTGTAATATCATCATACACTTTAGGGCGCAATTCATCAATGCATTCCGGCAAACAATTTAATTTCATCTCACTGATTGGATGTGTGAAAAAAGGAATGGAATATCGTGGTTTTTCCCAATCTTCGCGTGGCGGATTTACCACACGGTGAATGGTTGACCGCAATTTATTGTTTGTTAACCGTTCAAGCATATCGCCAACATTCACCACCAATTGTTCAGGCAAAGAAGTTACGGGAATCCAATCTCCTTTTTTATTTTGCACTTCCAATCCTGCAGAAGATGCGCCCATCAAAAGCGTGATTAAATTGATGTCTCCGTGCGCTGCAGCCCTTACGGCTCCTTTTGGTTCACCAATTATGGGCGGATAGTAAATTGGGCGCAAAATGCTGTTTCCGTTAATCACGTATTTATCGAAATACATTTCATCCAATCCAATATACAAAGCCAAAGCCCGTAACACGTAAATCGCTGTTTTTTCGAGCATTTTGTAGGATTCCATTCCAACACTGTTGAAATCAGGAATTTCCTTTACAAGAACATTTTTTGGATATTCCGCTTTTAAAGCC
>JAUSOJ010000277.1 GCA_030656195.1 Lutibacter sp. | reverse complement strand
ATAAAAAATAAATAATAAACAGATGAAACAAATTACAAATACAATTTTAATGATTCGCCCAGTCTCATTTCGAATGAATGAGCAAACCGCCGTTAACAATTACTACCAAAAAGTATTGGAAAGCGTAACGCCCGAAACAGTGCAATTTAAAGCATTACAGGAGTTTGATGATTTTGTTGAAAAATTACAGGCAATTGGCGTTAATGTGATTGTCATTGATGACACAAAAGATACCGACACGCCAGATTCCATTTTTCCAAACAATTGGATCTCATTTCACGAAAATGGCGATGTAGCTTTATACCCGATGTTTGCCGAAAACCGGCGATTGGAAAGGCGTGAGGACATCTTGGAAACATTGGAAGATTTAGGCTACGAAATAAACAATGTGGTGGATTATACTTCAGCGGAAGAAGAAAAAATATATTTAGAAGGTACTGGAAGTTTGTTATTAGACCGAGTGAACGGAAAAGCATATTGTGCATTATCGCCAAGAGCTGATGAAGATTTATTGATTGAATTTTGTGAAGATTTTGAATTCACGCCCGTTTCTTTTGTTGCTAATCAAACGTTGAATGAAAAACGAATGCCAATTTATCACACCAATGTTATTATGTGTTTGGGCGAAAAATTTTCAGTAATTTGTTTAGACAGTATTGATGATAAAAAGGAGCGTAAAGAAGTTATCAAGCATTTAAAGGAAGACAAGAAGGAAATTATTGCTATTACTGAAGAACAAGTAAATAGTTTTGCAGGTAATATGTTGCAGGTCTTGGGAAAAAATGAAGAACGTTATATTGTGATGTCGAACTCGGCTTATGAAAGTTTAACAAAACAACAGCTTAATCAAATTGAAAAACACGGCAAAATACTTTACAGTTCACTAGACACCATTGAAGCTTGCGGAGGCGGAAGTGCGCGTTGTATGATGGCGGAAGTTTTTTTGTCAAAAAATGAAGAATAAATTTAAAATTACCTGTTGAAAAATGCTTTCTAAAAAAACAAAATACGGACTTAAAGCTTTGAGTTATCTTGCCAGGCAGGTGCCAAATGTTCCCATTTTAATTTCAGATATTTCCGAATCGGAGAACATCTCAAAAAAGTTTTTGGAAAGTATTTTATTGACCTTAAAAAAGAGCGGAATTCTTTCTTCCAAAAAAGGAAAAGGCGGCGGTTATTATTTGATTAAAAATCCGAATGAAATAAAAATTTCTACTGTAATTCGTTTGCTCGAAGGGCCAATAGCGATGTTGCCCTGTGTGAGTTTAAACTATTATGAAAAATGTGATGATTGTAGCAGTGAAGAGCGTTGCAGCTTAAATATTTTAATGGCAGAAGTGCGTGACAGTACTTTGAAAATTCTTGAAAATAAAACATTGGCTAATTTTCATTGCGGAACTGCCGATTAAATAATGATGTTTATAAGTAAAAAAGACTGTCTTTTCAGACAGTCTTTTTAAAAATATTATGCTTTAACCAAAACTGGAATTTTAATACTGAACAATTCAGTTCTTAAAGTTTCCAACTCGCTTAACAACACTTCTTTATTGGCTTCAAAATAAATTTTTGAATCGGAAAACAACTGATGGTAATATTCAATGCCTTCATTTAAATTACTTTGAAACGCGTTTAAATACTTCTGGTTTTTCACATTAAAGGAATCACTAAATTCATCTACTTTGTTGGAAAAATAATCAACGTACATCGCCAATTCTTTGATGAACATATGTGGGCGATTTTTTGTTTCAATCACATTTGCTCTTCCGTAAATATGGTTTACCATTTCTTTTAATGAAAGGTCTTTTGTGAAATATGCCATATTTGGACCTGGGCAAATGGCAACTCCTTGTGTCTCGCCTTTTCTTTCTATACCATAGTTAAAAAATGCTGCATTGGCCAATCCTTCGCACAAACATGCTTTTTCCGTAATTTTATTTGCTTTTTCAGCAAAATCACTTTCACTTAAATTTTCAAGTTTAAGATCATTTAATTTGAGGGTTTGGTATTTTTTTGATGCCGTGCAAATTACTTTTTCAGTATATTCTGTATTTGATGACAGAAATTTTTTGGTGCAGGCACTGCCTGCTTTGCCTTCTGCAATTCTTTCGTTTTTGATAATCTCATTGGTGTTTCCCCTTAAACTGTTAAAAGGAACTCCCAATGGAGAAATATTGCTTAAAAACAAATCTTTTTCAGTGGCAACCCTTAACGCTTCTCTGGTAACTTCATCAACAGTGGTAACTTCAGGAACCAATAAAAATGGGGAACCCCAGCCTACAGAATCAATATTGTAATTGTCCATTAAAAATTCGTGTTCTTCGTAGGTTCCAACTCCTCCCTGTACGGTAATTGCCAAACTTAAAGGCTCGGTTGGAATGTGTTTTTCCTTGCTTTTTAACGCTTCAACCAAAATTCCGTGAATCTCATCAATTAAAGCAGTTTTGTTCATTTTAAATTCCTCTAAAATTGGGCCCAATAAATAACCGTCAGAGGCAAATGCGTGACCGCCACAATTTAATCCGGATTCAATTCTGTATTCAGAAACCCAAAGTCCTTTTTTGGCTAAAAATTTTCCTTGAATAATGGCGGATCTGTAATCACTTACTTTTAAAATGATTTTCTTTTTCAGTTGATTTTTTTCATTCGGAAAAAAATCATTGAAATTTTCAAAATAACTATACAATCTTGGATTCATTCCGGCAGAAAGTACTACAGATGATTCCAAAGTGCTGTTAGCAAAACCTCTCAACGCTGCGTGTGCATCATTGAATTCTATTGGCAATAAGTCTTTTTTGCTATAATTGGGTTTGTCCAACTTAGTCATAATATTCACATCAATACTGCCAGGTTTAAGGTTGTTATGGATCCAATTGCTCAAATCTTCTTTAACCGTATTGTTTTGAATAGTTTGAATGAAATTTTGTTTTAGTTCTGAAAAATCTGGAAGCATTTCCATGTATTTTTCAAATTCACTGTTTTTTTGTTCGAAACTCTTTTTAAGATTTTCAAATTTTTGTTTAACAATGATGTCTACCGTATTCAAATAGGAAGTAATTCTTTTAGCTCTATAGTCCTCTACTTTTGTTGAAATTTCTTGATATGGGATTTTAAATTTTCCTGAATAATATTCATTCATTTTTTCAATAATAATGTCATCTACAACTGAAATAACGGAAGAAATACCATATTTTGCTATTTTAATAGGGGTGTCAATCGTAAAAGCAATCCCCATTACCGGTACGTGGAAAGAATGTGGGTTGGTTTTTTGGTGCATACATTTTGGTCTTAAATTATTTATTTCAAATAATTGTTAATTTTGGGTACAAATGTAGGCAACCTTAAGTTATTATTAGTTAAATGTTTTATAAATAGTGTTTATTTTTAATCTAATTTGTGTGTATAGTATTGGTTTTTTGCGCAAATTTTGCAATGAAAATTAAAATTTTTCTTTCTAAACGTGATTTTTTGATCATAAAATTAAAAAAGCCGGCTCATAATCTATGAGCCGGCTAACATTTTAATCGATTTTGTTGCAATTAGTTTCCAGAAATACTTCCGCCCGAAGTTGCTTTTTTATCTATGGATTCAGGACTTCCTTCATAGTCAATATCGCCTCCGCTGCTTGCGCTTGCCGTTAATTTTCCGGTTACATTCACATCAATATTGGCGCCGCTGCTTGCTTTTGCAATGGCATTTACGGTTTTAAGTTCTTTTGCATTAATGGAACTGCCGCTGCTCGAATTTGCTGTGAGTGAATTTGATTTCCCAATAATGGTGATACTTGAGCCGCTTGACGACTCACTCTTAATATCATTGGCATTGGCGCGAATTTTCATGGAGCTTCCGCTGCTTGAATCAAGTTCTAAAGTCTCGGCTTGTATGGTATTTTCCGATTTTACTGAGGCGCCGCTCGACGCTTTTATTTTTGAAATGCTTTCAGTTGTTAAATACACATTTCGTGCTTTTGCCTGATTTACATTTTTTTCAAAATAAATGTTCAGCTCGTTATTTTTTACTTCCGTAATCAATAATTCTATGATATTCTCATCTGCCTCAACACTTATATTTGTTGGTTTTCCCTGCGTAATGTATAAATTAATTCCTTGTTGTACATTTATTATTTCAAAATCAGACCTGATTGATCGCTCTTCGGAAACAACGTTTCTGTTTCCTTTTATGCCAACAACACCATCAAAAATGCATGAGGTCGTAGAAAAAAGCAATGCCAGATATATTGAAATTAAAATGGTAATTCTCACTAAAGTTTTCATCTGTTTGGTTGTTAATTTGTTATTATATCAAAAGTATTTTAAAATGAAAATAGCTGCAATTATTTTAAGATGACTTGTTGATTATGATGGCTGAATTGTATTTATCCAATTTTAACGCCATTTTTATCAATTTTAACTTCGGCATCTTTACCGCCATCATTCACTTTTATTTGAACACCGTTTTCATCAATATTTAACTTAAAGTTTTCATTATTGCTTTTAAAATCGTCGCCAAATATATTAGGGTCACAGTCCAAACATTCCAACCCGTTTTCAGTCATTTTGTAATAATGTTTTGGCATATCGCCATCATAAATATTTTGGACATTGTCAATATCATTCAAATAGGTTTTTGTTGAAGCATCTAAATAAACAATAGAATTAACCGGTAAATAAACCGTAATGTCAATTAACTGGTCCTTGAATTTATTTTTTAAATCGGATAAAAAGTAGCCATTTAGCAACAGATTTTTCTCTGTTAAGCTGAAATTATATTCAATAGACTCAGCATCTTTATTGGCTGTTAAACGATTTTTTCCATCCGATTCTTTTCTGATTTTTACAAAAGCAGTTGCTTTATCGGTTGGTTTTATGTCAACATTAACTCTGGTTGTGTATAATTTCTCTACATCATTGTCAAATACTGTTTCAAAATTATGCCTTCTTCTCAATTCTTTTTCATTGGATAAGTTGTCGTTGCCAATCATTTTAATGGCTAAAGTATCAGACACCGCTATCGGCAATTCCTCGGTTTGATTGTGAACGCCATCATAAGCATTTTGTGTTGCGAAATTAATTCCTGCAAAACTCAATCCAAGGATGGCAATAATCCAAACACCTAAAAGCGATAATTTTGTGGTGGTGCTAAACGATTTTACATTGCTAGAAAGAATTTTTAAACCCAGCATAAACAATACAACAAAAGGAATTGCGATGGCTAAAAATCCAAAAACCACTAAGAGCCACATTGGTAAAATGGAATCAAAAAAGAATGGCGGATATTGGTTAAAATCTCCTTCAAATCCTAGCATTTCTATACTTCCCCATGAAAATGCCGCAATTATTAGCCCTATCAAAGTGGCAGCTGCAATAAAAATTAATATGGCTCCAATAAATTTTCCAAACACTTTGAGAATGGCCAATATAATTTTTCCGATGGTATCTACTACTTCTTGCAACCCAGATTTGGCTTTGTTTTTAAATTCCGAGCTTCTAACGGTATCGGTAACATCATTTACGCCACTTTTAACGCGAGAGGAAACATCCTGAAATTCTTCTCTAATTTTACGTTCAATATTGCTGATATTTACCGGTTCGCCTTTCATCTGTAATTTTTCGGCAGTGGTTTCCGCTTGCGGAATCAAGATCCACAATAAAATGTAAATCAAAAATCCGGTTCCGAAAAAGAAAAACAACACCAGCCATAACAAGCGCATCCAAATAACATCCATACCAAAATAATGTGCCAATCCCGAGCAAACACCGCCTAAAAATTTATCGTCGCTGTCTCTGAATAATTTTTTTGATGATGTGCTTGAGCGATATTTTGGCTCGTCTTCAAAAAGTTCTTCATCTACCGAATAATCTTCCGGTCTTCCCATTATTTTGGTAATTTCGTCAATGTCGCTGTCATTAATAACCATGCGGTCATTGGTGATTCTTTCCGAAAGCAATTCGCCTATTCGAAGTTCAATATCATTTAATATTTCGTCTCTTCCTTGTGGATCATCACTTAAAGATCGTCTGATGGCATCTAAATAAAGTTTTAGCTTTTGATAGGCTATTTCATCAATATGAAAGAAGATGCCTCCTAAATTTATGTTTATAGTCTTATTCATTTTTCGTTGATTTATTTTTTGGTTACTAAATTTACTGCTTCTACAAGTTCACTCCAAGTAGTGTCTAATTCTTTTAAAAATAATTTGCCTGTTTCTGTAAGGCCATAATATTTTCTTGGCGGTCCGGATGTTGATTCTTCCCAGCGATAGCTTAGTAAACCAACATTTTTTAATCTGGTTAATAAAGGATAAACGGTTCCTTCAACAACCAATAACTTGGCGTCTTTCAGCTCCGATAAAATTTCAGAAGTATATGCATCGCCGTGTTGTAATATGGAAAGTATGCAATACTCTAAAACTCCTTTTCGCATTTGCGCTTTTGTGTTTTCTATCTTCATAAGTTGAGATTTAATGTGCTATTTAATAAATTCTATGGTAAATGGGTACTGGTAATATTCCCCATGAGTTGCTTTTATGCTGGCCGAAATAACCGAAACAATGATCAGAATAATTACAGGGATAATGCCTAAAATAACAGCTATCAATCCCAATCCCAACGTAAAAATTGTGATCGGTATAATTAACAAGGCCAATAAAAAACTGTAAAGCATCAGGCTCAGCTGAAAATTAACGACTGCTTTTCCGTGATTATCGATATAAGCACTTTCGTTTTTTTTGGCGATCCATAATACCAGCGGCGCAATCACATTTCCAAATGGAAAAATCCATCCTGCAAAACTGCTTAAGTGCGTAATGGAACTGTAATTTTTATCATTTTGAGTGATCATAATTTTATGTTTTATAATTTCTTAAACAAAGATATGAATTTTATATAGTATTATGCAAAACATAGTACTACATTTTAACATATAATTAACATTTTTATTTTAATTATTATGAAAATTATATGATTAAGTAATCAACAATTGGTATAATATTTCGTATATTTGGATGTATTTTAGCTATGAAATACATTAAATTGAAAAAGAGATGAGAAAAATAGCAATACAAGGAAGAAAGGAGATGAATTACCTGCCCAATAAGAAGGAAAGAATGATAATGAAATTAAATGAGCAAGAATTATTGATTGAAGAACTTAAAAAAGTTAAGGATAAATACCAAGACTTGTTCAATAATTCTATTGACGGAATTTACAAAAGTACAGAAGAAGGGAAATTTATTGAGGTAAATGCTTCATTGGTTAAAATGCTGGGTTATGATTCTGCGGAAGAATTGTTGAATATTGACATTAAATCTGAACTTTATTTTGATATTTCCGACAGGGAACAACAAATGAATATTGCTCTTTCTTCTTTTAGAAAAAGTGATTTTTATCGGTTACGCAAAAAGGATGGCAGCGAAATTTGGGTGGAAGATCACGGCAGAAACGTGTTTGATGCTGATGGAAAGGTTCTTTATTACGACGGAATTTTAAGAGACGTTTCAGAGAAAAAGAAACATGATGATGTGTTGGATGTGTTGCTCAAAATTTCTAAAAAAGGCTACGCTGCTTCAAGTTTAAGAGAGTTTGTTCAATATATTCAATTGAAATTAGGGCGCATTATAGATACCAGTAATTTTTACATTGCATTTATCGACAGGGAAAAACAAATCATAAATATTCCCTATATAATTGGAGAAGATTCTGAAGAAGAATTTCCTGCGGAAAAATCGATGACCGCACACTTGATTAATTCCAATAAGCCAATATTTATCCATACCGATGGGATCAATGAATTACTGCAGCAAGGTGTCATTAAACAAATAGGACCTTTTTCAAAAGTATGGCTTGGCGTTCCGTTAAGGGTTAATGATGAGGCGATTGGCGCCATTGTTGTTCAAAGTTACGACAATGAAGATGCATTTAAGGAAAGCGATATTGAATTGTTGGAGTTTGTGGCGTCACACATCAGTTTGGCCATTCAACGCAAAAAAATTTATCAGGAAACACTCATATCGAAACAAATTTTAAGAAATGTGCTCGACAATATTCCAATCAATGTTTTTTGGAAAGATACGGCTTCTAATTTTTTAGGTGTTAATGCAGTTTCATTAAAGGAAATGGCATTAGAGCACGAAAGCGAAGTTATTGGCAAGAGTGATTTTGATTTTTACAACAAAAATGATGCTGAAAAATATAAGTCTGATGAAGAGGCTATTATGTTAAGTGGCAAACCTAAATTAAATTATCAGGAATCTCACATTAAAAATGGTGAAAAAAGATGTTATGTTACCAATAAAATACCTTTTTTTGATGAGAATAAAAAGGTAATTGGCCTTGTAGGAACTTCTGAAGATATTTCCGAACGAAAAAGAATTCATATGGAACTGGAGAAATTATCGGGGGAATTAAAACTTCAGAATGAATCAAAGAACAAATTTTTTTCCATTATATCACACGATTTAATCAATCCTATTTCTGGAATCATTGGGTTTTCTGAGCTATTGAAAGAAAATTCATCAGATTTATCGCCCGAAAAAATAAAATCATTTGCAACCATTATTAACAAGTCTGCCAATTTTACCCTGGCCTTGCTTCATGATTTATTGGAATGGTCCCGAGTTCAAATCGGCAGTATAGAACCAAATTTTGAAAGCTTTAATTTAAGTGATTTGTTGGCGCACAATATTGCTGGTGTAAGTCCGCTTGTTTCTTCTAAAAAAATTGTTTTAACAGCGAATTTTCATAAAAATTTAAAAGCTTTAGCCGATAAAAAGATGGTTTCTACCATCATAAGAAATTTATTGTCAAATGCGATAAAATTTACTTCAAAAGGCGGAACAATTACAATTTCTTCTGAAGAAATTGTTCTAAATGGCAAAAAAATGATTGAAACCACAATCTCAGATACAGGGATTGGAATGAGTGAAGAAAAGATGAAGAATCTGTTTAAAATTGAGCATAACTATAGATCTTCGGGAACCGACAAAGAATCAGGATCTGGTTTGGGTTTGGTGCTTTGTAATGAGTTTATTGAAAAAAATAACGGCACTATTAAAGTGATCAGCGAAGAAAATATAGGAACCAGTTTTATATTTACGCTGGAAGCGTCTTCTTAAAAAAATTACTTACTGATATAAAATTTAAATCGGCCTATTTTTTATAAATTGCCGAAAATTAAAATGTATGAGTGTTACCGTAAAACAAATGAATCGTTTTCTGATTTTTAAATTGCCTTCGGCTTATTTATGTGGTGTTCGATTAAAAGAATTGGATGATTCAAAAACCATTGTTACCGTAACGCATCGGTGGATCAACCAAAACCCCTTCAATTCTATGTATTTCGCCGTGCAATCCATGGCTGCCGAATTGACCACAGGGGCATTGGTGATTAAAAAAATCAAAGAAAGCGGCAAACAAATTTCTATGTTGGTGACCAATCACAACGGCACTTTCACAAAAAAGGCTGTTGGAAAAATAATATTTACTTGTGCCGACGGGCATTTGCTTGATGAAGCTTTAAGCAGAACCATTGAAACTGGTGAAGGACAAACCATTTTGATGAAATCGGTTGGCATAAACGAAAAAGGAGAACAAGTTTCTGCTTATGAATTTGAATGGAGCGTTAAATTAAAATCGAAGAAATAAGCTAAAAGCAACATTTTTTTTAAGAATTAAACGGGTGTTTAAAAACTTGATTTAAATGTAAACCTCGCAAAAAGTAAAGTTTTTTAAATCAGTTTTTTTTGCGAAAAATCTGGTGTTCCTTACGGTTAATAAATAAATGCTTTTTAAACAGCACAATTTATCGCTTAAACCTCCATTGATTCCAATTCTTTAAAATTTCTGTTTAATTTTTTCAGCAAAATTCCATAAATAATACGGTAATAAGCCCATATAATGGCGCACATTGCCAACAAAACAACAATTTGAACCACAATCATAATGCCCAAAAATTTATCGCTGTCCAAAGAGGCGTTTTTCGGCATCAAATTTTCTATCAAAATATCGGGATGCGAAAACATCACAACATTCAAAATAATAGAGATCAATACATATAAAATTATATTGTAATACACATAATAATTTACCGTTTTACGTGTTTTTAAAATGTTTTTCATCAGCAAACCGGTATTGTCCACCACTGATATTGTTTTGTAATTTTTATAAAACAAATAAATAAAGAAAAACACCACCAAATAATGCAAACCTTGGGCAATAAAGAGAAAGGTATTTAAACTAAACTTTTCATAAATCGCAAAAGTGCTTTCAGGAATCATAAGCGTTATCAATCCCCAAAACAAAAATTCGGCGATGCAAATAATAAAAATCCACTTTACAATGGATGATGATTTTTTATGGATCATCTTATAAATCTCGTTATACGATAATTTCGGAAAATCGGCTCCCTGCTTCTTCCAATCCTTTTTTAAGAATTCTAATTCATCCATCGTCTAAGGGTTTAAAATTGTTTTTAAACGCGTTTTAATTCTGTTCATCCGCACGCGTGCATTTACCTCCGTAATACCCATTGTTTCGGCTATTTCCTTATAATTTACATCTTCCAAATACAAAAAAATCAATGCCTTGTCAATATCATTTAATTGTTGAATCGCTTTATACATCAATTTTAATTGCTCTTCTTCGGTGTCGTCATAACTTGTTGATTCAATCCGGTATAAAACCGAGTCAAAGTCTTGTGTCACAATGCTTCGCTTCGATTTTCGGTACAAAGTTATGGCGGTATTCAGCCCAATTCTGTACATCCAAGTGCTCAGTTTGGATTCGCCCCTAAATTTGGGATACGCTTTCCAAAGCTGAATCGCAATCTCCTGAAATAAATCGTTGTGCGCATCCTGGTTAGAAGTGTAAATTCTGCATACTTTATGAATGATATTTTGATTTTGCTCAAATTCAACTATAAATTTATGCTCAATTTCTTTATTCACAGGTTCTAACTATTTAGCAATTAATAAGTATGCGTTTAATATAATTTGTTACAAGATTACCTAAAATAAGAATATTATTTTGGACTTGTCGGCCTTTTTGGCGGGCGTTTCCCGCCAGCTGGCGGGCCGGGCTTTTCGCTGCAAGTCCTCGTCACGCTAAAAAGCGTGCCTGCGGGCTTTCCGCTTCAATCCCTAACGCGCTTAATTTACGTCCCGATCGCTATCGGGATTAAGAATTACGATTCACGAATGTTGAATATTGCTTCCGTCCCGATAGCTATCGGGATCGGTCTTCCGACTATTCCTTTTCAGCCGTTTTAATGTCTGTAATAAACTTCTCCAATTCTTTACCATATTTAGAAGCTTTTACTTCTTTGGAAAGGGAATTGTTAATGGTGTCCAGCAATCTGATATTGGCATCAAACAACTCAGTTAACGCAAGGTAAGGCGCAACTTCATGACTTGCATTTACAACAGCAAAGTTGGTGGTGTAATAATATTTTCGTTTGATAAGGTTTTTTTCTTCTTTCTCAAGTTTTGAGGCCAAAGCAGTATCGTTAATTTTATAAGCATTAAACTTTTCAACCACCAAGTCCAGTTTTTTACCATTAAATTTTTGTGCCATTGCTTTATGTTCCGCCAATAAATCCTGGTTTATCGATCCTGTTATTTTTGCTGAAGTCGCAAATTTTTCTAATTTGGCATGTACGGTAATTTCACCTTTTTCACCAAAAAACGAAATTCTTTCACTTGCTATTTTATCTAACGACAAAAAATACAATTCCGGACTTTCAACATCGTCGCTAAGCACTATTTCGGTTTTCCCGTCTAATTGAATCGAATCTACAGATACCAGCGCAGTATCTTTAACTTTTTGTAAATACAGCGTTCCCTTTTTTAATCCGTCAATGGTTACTTTAACAACCATATTTCCCTGCTCGTTTTTATTACAGGAAATCAAAAGCGTAACAATCGTTAAAAAGCCAAATATTTTTTTCATTTGTTTAAATTTAAGCGTGCAAATATCTATTTTTTATTTTATTTATAAAAGTAAATTAAGGTGCAACAATACGCATTAATTCGGCCGTTAACATAGCGCCGTAAGTGCCGACAACATAACCAAAAACTGCCAACAAAACCCCTACTGAAGCAAGTGCCGGATGAAAAGCCGCTGCAACAATTGGTGCTGATGCGGCACCGCCAACATTTGCCTGGCTGCCAACAGCTAAGAAAAAGTATGGCGCTCTAATAAGTTTTGCCACAATAACCAATATGATGGCGTGTATCGTCATCCAAACAATACCAATCACAATCAACCCGGGATTGTCTAAAATCATGGTTAAATCCATTTTCATTCCAATGGTTGCCACCAAAATATAAATAAATACGCTTCCAACTTTGCTGGCTCCGGCACCTTCATATTTTTTTAAAGATGTAAATGACAATATAATTCCCAAAATGGTTGCAATGGTAATCATCCAAAAGAATTGTGAACTAAATGATGACAAGGCAGAACTTTTATCGCTGACAGAATCAAAATTATTTACTAAAAATGCAGAAATAGCATCGGCGCCAAAATGTGAAATCCCAACAACCGTAAATGCAATGGAAAGAATCACAATCAAGTCAGACAATGATGGGTTTTTGGTTACTTTATTGGCGTATGTGGAAACTTTTTCTTTGAGTTCTTCTATGGCAGTGGTATCTGATTTTAGCCATTTGTCAATTTTTTCCGATTTTCCTATACCTATTAATATAATGGCCATCCAAATATTTGCAACCACTATGTCAACCAAAACCATTCCGCCATACAATTTCGGATTATATCCGTAAATTTCAAGCATCGCTGCCTGGTTTGCGCCACCGCCAATCCAGCTTCCCGCTAAAGTTGCCAATCCGCGCCAAACTGCATCCGGTCCAACACCGCCCACAGTTTCCGGAGAAACCAATGATATTAAAAGAATGGCTATTGGTCCGCCAATGATAATTCCAACTGTTCCTGTCAGGAACATAATCAGCGCTTTCGGGCCTAAATTAAATACCGCTTTTAAATCAATGCACAAAGTCATTAGAACCAAAGAGGCAGGCAATAAAAATCGGCTGGAAACGTAATATAATTTTGATTCTTGTTTTACAATTTCACCCGCTTCATTTACAGATTCCCATTCTGGGGCAATAATTCCAAATGAAGTAAAAATAGCAGGCAACATATAAGCCATTAAAAGTGCAGGCACTATTTTATATAATTTAACCCAGCCGCTATTTTCACTTGAGGAAGTATAAAAAACGAATCCGAGCGTCAGCATTAATATTCCGAAGGCAATGGTGTCTTGTGTAATAATTGGCGTTGTATCCATGTTTTTTTTGAATTTTGGCTAAAATACTATTTTTTTTAATGAATATCCGACTAAAAAAAGTGTTTTTGGTTGTGTATATTTGTGGAATAAACAAATAATTTATGCGATATATTAAACTTTTTATTTTAGTGGCCTTTTTGGCAGTTTCCTGCAAAACAATTCAGGAAACAACAGTAGTCCAAGCTCCGAAAACAACAGTACAAGATGTAAGGGAAATTCAGGGAGGAATGTGGATTCCGTCCTTATTGGAAGGAATGAACGAAAGCGAAATGCTTCAATTGGGAAGCAAAATGACCGCAAAAGACATTTATGATGTCAATAATTCGAGCTTAAAAGATGCCATTGTGCATTTTAACGGTGGCTGCACTTCAGAAATTATTTCACCAAACGGATTGCTGTTAACCAACCATCATTGCGGTTATGGAGCCATTCAATCGCACTCAACGGTTGAAAACGACTATTTGAAAGATGGTTTTTGGGCAATGAATTATGGACAGGAATTGCCAAATCCAAGTATGAATGTTACTTTTATTAAAAGAATTGATGATGTCACTTCGGAGGTTTTTAAAGGAATCACAGCCAATATGGATGAAGCTTCAAAATTGAAAATCATCAACCAAAATATTGAAAAAGTAGCGAAAGCGGCTCAAAAGGAAACCTGGCAAGATGCCAATATCAAATCAATTTACCACGGCAACCAATATCTATTGTTTGTTACAGAAACGTTTAACGATCTTCGTTTGGTGGGCGCTCCGCCATCATCTATTGGAAAATATGGTGCTGATACTGACAACTGGATGTGGCCACGCCATACCGGAGATTTCTCTATGTTCCGTATTTATGCCGATGCAAATAACCGTCCGGCAAAATATTCAAAAGACAATGTGCCTTACAAACCAAACCATTATTTACCAATATCATTGGATGGCGTTGAAGAAGGCGATTTTACGTTGGTATTCGGATTTCCGGGACGCACAAATGAATATTTACCTGCAGTTGGCGTTGATCAAATTGCCAATGTTTTGAATCCTGCAAGAATCGAAATTCGTGACAATGCGTTGAAAATTACGGATTCATTTATGCGAAAGGATGCCGATATTAAGATTAAATATGCATCAAAATATGCTTCAACCGCAAACTATTGGAAAAAATGGATCGGAGAGAGCCAGGGAATTCAAAAATCAAAAGCCGTTGAAAAGAAACGTGAACTGGAAAAAGAATTCACTAAAATAGTCAATGAAAAAGATTTGGTCGGATATAAAACACTGTTGTCTGATTTTGAGAAATTATATACAGAAATCGAAAGTGTTTCATTGGCCCGTGAATACTGGATGGAAGTAGCCTACAGAAATGTTGAGCTGTTGGGAATTACTTTTAGGGCTTACCAAATTGAGCAAGCTTATTTAAAAGGAGGAGAGCCAGCTTTTGCCAAAGCCAAAGAATCGGCCTTGAATGCATTTAAAGGCATCTATAAAAATTATAGCGCTACGGTTGACAAGCCAGTTTTTGAAAAGTTGGTTGCTTTATATGCCGAAAAATCGCCTAAGGAATATTTGCCTGTAAATATGACCGGCGTAAATTTCACTGAACTCACCAACAATATTTATACAAACTCAAAATTGACAACTATTGAAGGTGCTGAAAAATTGCTTACTGGAACTCCGGATGAAGTGATCAAAAAGTTAAATAATGACAAGGCTTACGCATTTGGAAAAGAATTGCATACTATTTTTTATACCAAATTGGAGCCAAAATTCCAAGCGCTTAACATGCAAATTGAGGCAGTGCAAAAGGAATATATGAAAGCGCTGATGGAAGTGTTTCCAAACAACCGCTTTTTCCCTGATGCCAACAGCACGCTTCGTGTTACGTACGGAAAAGTAAGTGGTTATGCACCAAAAGACGGCGTTTATTACAATACAACCACTTATTTAGATGGCGTTATGGAAAAATATGTTCCGGGAGATTATGAGTTTGATGTGCCACAAAAATTGGTGGATTTATACCATGCAAAAGATTACGGACCATATGGAGAAAATGGAAAAATGCCTGTCAATTTCATCGGAACAAACCATACTACAGGAGGAAATTCTGGAAGTCCGGCCATTGATGCCCACGGAAATTTAATCGGATTAAACTTCGACAGGGTTTGGGAAGGAACGATGAGTGATATGAATTATGATCCGGATATTTGCAGAAATATTATGGTCGATATTCGTTATGTGCTTTTTATCATCGATAAATATGCCGGTGCAAAAAATTTAATTGATGAAATGACTTTGGTGCATCCGAAAAAATAACAAGGTACAATAAACCAAAAAAAGGCTGTTTAAAAGTACGGAAATCCGTCATTCTGAACTTGTTTCAGAATCTCATCATAATGATTAAAATCGCTATGAGAACCTGAAGCAATTCAGGTTGACGAAAACTTCCCTTTCTAGACAGCCTTTTTATAATATAAATTTATTGCTTACTCAGGACTTTGATTTTTGGGCAAACGTTTGGCATCTTTCAAACTTTTGTTGAGCATCCATTCCAATTGTCCGTTCGTGGAACGAAATTCATCAGCCGCCCATTTTTCAATCGCTTTGAGCATATCTTCATCTATCCGTAATGCAAATGCTTTTTTCTTTGCCATTTTCTGCTTCTTTTCTTGTTTAAGATTTTATCGTTGCGATTTTATCCTGATACGTATTAATGGTTCTTTGGATTTCTTCTCTTTTTTGCGTTCCAATTAATAAGTGCTTTCCATTTGTCAATAATAATTGAAGTCCGACATTCCCTTTTACCGTAAACGATTTTCCTCTTTTTTTTCTGAAACTGAATTTTAATCCCCAGCCGCCATATTCAAAAATAGCATTGTAATTTCGAACATAACATTTTGAAATGGTATTCCAGGGTAAAAATCGATAGGAAAAATGAAACGGCAAATACTGATAATAAACGCCTTTTTCATCGATTCTGGTTTTTAGCTTGAAGAAATTAAAAAGCACAAACACGAATAAAATAACCAGAATTCCGCCTGCATCATTCAGCATTTCTCCAAAACTGCCTTGTGAAATAGTGTCCCAATCTTTAATTATTGGAATTGTGACCACCGTAAAAACAATGGCCAGGCCAATAAATAACCAGGATTGCGTAAACTTTTGTTCTTCAATAAATATTTTCATTATTGATGTTTTAATGTTGGTTTTTTTGAAATGGGAAATGACTATTTTTAATAAATTGGGGAATCAATATTTATTTTTATCCCTTTCAAAAATCACTTTAGAAAAATCGCCGTGGCCGTTACTTAAAGCGCTCACCACTTTCCAGCCTTCTCTCGCATATTGGTTAAGGGTGTCTTCAAAATACACATCTTTTTTCCAAAAACCTTTTGATATAATTTTATATTCCTTCATGATTGTATAATTGGTTGCTAAAAAATCATTTTTGAGACTGTCATATAAATAATGACAGTGAGGTAAACTAAAATTGCGATCATCTTTTTAGTGGTTTAAAGTTCCTGTATTTACAATAGGTGTGGCGTCTTTATCGGAACAAAGTACCACCATTAAATTGCTGACCATCGCGGCTTTTCGCTCTTCGTCCAAATCCACAATATTATTTTTGCTCAGTTTTAAAATCGCCATTTCTACCATACTTACGGCACCTTCCACAATTTTATGGCGTGCGGCAATAATGGCTGTTGCTTGTTGTCGTTTTAACATTGCGCTTGCAATTTCCTGGGCATAAGCCAAATAACCAATTCGCGCTTCCAAAACCTGGATGCCGGCCATTTCCAGGCGTTCAGAAAGTTCACCTTCTAAGGCAAGACTTACTTCATTTACGCTGGCTCTTAAGGTAATTTCCTCATCTTTGTCGTCATCTTCAAAATTGTCATAAGGATACAAACTTGCCAATTTACGCACAGCTGCATCCGATTGCACTCGCACAAAATTTTCGTAATTGTCAACATCAAAAGCAGCCTTGTACGTGTCTTTCACCTTCCAAACCAAAATAGTGCTAATCATAATTGGGTTTCCCAATTTATCGTTTACCTTCACACGCTCGCTGTCGAAATTACAAGCCCTCAATGAAATTCCTTTTTTTAGATACAAAGGATTTCCCCAATAAAATCCGTTTTCCTTCACCGTTCCAATGTATTTTCCGAAAAGTAAAATCACTTTCGAAGTGTTCGGATTTACCAAAAAGAAGCCTGGAAGAATAATAATTGCCAGAAAAATAGCCAAGGCAAACCAATCAGAAATATTGGCGACGCCGTAAATGCCTAAGATGCCTATAGCAAAAAACAGGAATAGCATCAAATAGCCATTCGATACTTTAATAATTTTTTCTTGTGTCATGATTGTCGTTTTAGTTGATATTAATATGATATCATAAAGATATAAAATATATTTTATTATTTCCAAATTTTTTACCCACTTTATTTTTTATCTTAGCCAAAAATAAAACAAGATGAAAACCATAAGACTAAGCTATATTTTAACTGTATTTTTACTGATAAACGCTCAATTATTTGCCAACGACCTAAAACCAGATTGGGGAAAAACCGGTCATAGAACTATTGGTGAAATTGCCGCGAAATACACAAGTTCAAAGGCAAATCGTGAAATAAAGAAAATTTTGGACGGACAAAGTTTGGCCTTGGTTTCCACTTTTGGGGACGACATAAAATCGGATAGCCGTTACAGAAATTTTAATACCATGCATTACGTGAATATGCCTTTTGGCGTAAAATATGAAGATTCAGAAAAAAATAGTGAAGGTGATTTGGTCACTGGAATTGAAAAATGCAAAGCCGTTATTTTAGATAAA
This sequence comes from Lutibacter sp., assembly GCA_030656195.1. Classification (GTDB taxonomy): domain Bacteria; phylum Bacteroidota; class Bacteroidia; order Flavobacteriales; family Flavobacteriaceae; genus Lutibacter. Next base: position 323 of record JAUSOJ010000277.1, on the reverse strand, counting down.
AATGCGAGCAAAGAGGACAAAGCATTTTATTTGAAATTATTGGTGCATTTTATGGGCGATTTACACCAGCCAATGCACGTGGGAAGAGCTGAAGATAAAGGCGGAAACGATATTCAGGTGCAATGGTTTGGAAGTGGAACCAATTTGCATTCGGTTTGGGATTCAAAAATGATTGATGGTTTTGAAATGACTTATACCGAGCTTACCAACAATGCCGATAAAATTTCTAAAGAACAAGTGAAGTTTTTACAAAAAGGAAACGTAGTTGATTGGGTGAACGAAACACAAACTTATGCGGTAAAAGCATACGCATCCGTTTCGGT
>JAUSOJ010000265.1 GCA_030656195.1 Lutibacter sp. | reverse complement strand
ATATTAGGGGCAAGGCCTCAATTTGTAAAAGCGGCTGTATTAAGTCGAATAATAGCCAAACACAAAGATGTTGAGGAGGTGATTGTACATACCGGCCAGCATTATGATGCCAATATGAGCGACATATTTTTTGAAGAAATGGACATTCCGAAACCTAAATACAATTTGGCGATTAACGGAATGGGTCACGGTGCTATGACCGGACAAATGCTTGTGGAAATTGAGTCGGTTTTAACCAAGGAAAATCCAGATTTGGTAGTGGTTTACGGCGACACAAACTCTACTTTGGCCGGAGCATTGGCCGCAAAAAAAATGAATATCAAAATTGTTCATGTGGAAGCGGGATTGCGCTCTTTTAACATGAAAATGCCCGAAGAAATCAATCGGATTTTAACCGACAGAATTTCCGATTTATTGCTTTGCCCTACAGAAACCGCCATCGAAAATTTGCAAAAAGAAGGATACAAAAATTTACCGGCAAAAATGGTAAAATGTGGTGATATTATGAAAGATGCCGTTGAATTCTACGGTAAAATGGCGGAAGAAAAATCGTCTATAATTTCAAATTTAAGCTTAGTTCCCAATGAATTTGTGCTGGCTACCATCCACCGTCAGGAAAATACGGATGATTTGGAGCAACTGAAGGAAATTTTTGAAGGACTCGCATTGATAAGCAAAGAAAAACAAGTGGTGGTGCCTTTACATCCAAGAACTAAAGCGATTTTAGAAGAGCATCATTTAACGTACGACCTAAAAATAATTGATCCGGTCGGATATTTTGATATGTTAAATCTGTTAAAAAAATGTAATTTAGTGGTTACCGATAGCGGCGGACTCCAAAAAGAAGCGTTTTTTAATAAAAAACACTGCATTATTGCCAGGGAAGAAACAGAATGGGTAGAACTGGTCTCCAACGGATTTGCAAAAATTGTTGGCAGTGACAAGGAAAAAATGTTTAAGGCTTTTAACGATTTTCAAAATTCAGAAGCCAATTTTGAGATGGATTTATTCGGAGAAAATGTAGGGGAGAAGATTTATGAGGAAATTATTAAATTGTTGTAATGGGAATTATTTTAAAGCAATCTTTTTTTAATACGCTTATTATATTTTTGGGTTTTGGAGTTGGCGGCATCAATGTGCTATTTTTATATACGCATTTTTTACACGAAGATTATTTTGGATTGATTACTTTTTTGCTTTCTGCCGCAAATATTATTTTGCCTTTGCTCGTTTTTGGAATGCAACATACCATCGTTAAATTTTATTCTTCCTATCAAACTAAAATGGAACAGGATGGTTTTTTGACCACAACGCTCATCTTGCCGCTATTTATTATCATTCCATTGGCATTTGCGGGGGCTTTTATCTATGAAACTATTGCGGATTGGATTTCTATGGAAAATCCCATCATCAAAAAATATACGTATCTCATATTTTTATTGGCCATTTTTATGGGTTATTTTGAGGTTTTTTATGCCTGGACCAAAGTGCAGTTCAATTCTGTTTTTGGAAATTTTGTCAAAGAAATTTTTCCTCGAATTTGTACCACATTTTTATTGTTTGCGGTATTTTTTAAATGGCTCACCAATGAACAATTTATTTACGGAGTGGTAATTGTTTATGGAATAAGCACGGTAATTATGATGCTTTATGCTTTTTACGTGTATAAACCAACGTTTAAATTTTCACTTCCTTCAAATTTAAAAGAAATTATTTCTTTTTCGCTTTATATCATCGTTGCAGGATCTGCTGCCGGCGTGTTGTTGGAAATTGACAAGTTTATGATTCCGCAAATGGAACAAATTGCACAGGTTGCCTATTATTCCGTAGGAATTTATATTGCCAGTGTCATTGGAATTCCAACACGGGCTATGCAGCAAATTACAAGTCCGATTACCGCAAAAGATATGAACGAAAATAATATTGCAGAGGTTGAAAAGCTGTACAAACAAACTTCCATAAATTTATTGGTTATTGGCGGCTTGTTTTTTTTATTGATCAATTTAAACATTTCCGATTTATATGCGCTGATTAGCAAACCGGAATTTACCAAAGGAATTTGGGTG
>JAUSOJ010000124.1 GCA_030656195.1 Lutibacter sp. | reverse complement strand
CAGAAACAATGCCGTTGGGATGTGTTTCTGAAGTTTTTCTGATAAGTTTAAAAAGCGATGAAGGCATTTCTTGGCCGTCAATCACAAAAGTGCCGTTGAAAATTTTATGTCGGCAATGTTCCGAATTCACTTGCGAAAACCCGAACACCTCAGAATCGGTCAATTTTCGTCCGATTCGCTTGCTCATTTCATTCAAATAATCAATTTCTTCTTCGTTTAACGACAAACCTTCCTGGTGGTTGTAGGCCGCAATGTCTCCAATCTCTAAAATAGCGGCCGGCTCAATGTGGATGGTAAAAATATCCTGATTTAATTGGGGATATTTCTGAAAAATCATCGGATCAAAGGGCGCATCTTCTATGGTGGCGTTAAATTCCTCTATTCGCACAATGCCATCTATTCCCATATTTTGGGTAATTTCAACGGCATTTGTGCTCCAAGGCGTCACCATCGCGGCTCGAGGACCAATAAAAAAAGCATCCAAAGATGCCTCAGCTAATTTTTCCTGGTTGCCAAAAAGCCAGTATAATTTTTGAATGTCGGTTTGGATAAGTTCTTTTGACGTTTGTACAGCATATATTTTACTGCTTTTGTTTCCAAAGAATTGAATCATAAATTGATTTTTTTAGTGTGTTAGGATGCGCAAATTTAATTAAAAAAAGGCAAAAATATTGAAAGATTAAAAAATTAAAGCCCCCTAACTCCCGAATGGGGGACAGAGCGTAAAGAAAACAGCCAGTGGCTGTTTTTAGCGATAGGGCCAGCCGGCGTGAGGGCATTGAAAAGTTAAATGGTTAATTTTTAATTTATCAAATGAAACCTGAATGAAAAATCACAAATTGTAATTCAATTTGCGTTAGTGATGGCAGTGAAAAGCCCGCAGTCACGCTTTTGGGCGTGGCGAGGACTTGCAGCGAACAGCACGACCCGCCAGGTGGCGGGGAACGCCCAGAAACTGTTAATTATTTAACAAAACGTATGATTTTGTAAATATTTTCGAAAATAGCGGTTTGTGTATGAAACATTTTTCTATATTTGCCACATCAATAAAAAAGAACAATGAATTTTTCACAAAACCATCATCATCATTTTCATAATCGCACTCAGGTGAGTTGAAAATGTATTGTGTAAAAATTAAACATATATTTAAAACCCGTTTGAGTTGATCAAGCGGGTTTTTTCTTTAGAATCCATTGATTTACTCGAACCTAACAACAAAAAATAAAATGAGTAAATTAAAAATCGCAGTTCAGAAAGCAGGCAGGTTAAACGAAGATTCTCTTCAACTTTTAAAAGATTGTGGCATTTCCATCGATAACGGAAAAGACCAGCTAAAAGCCTCGGCAAGTAATTTTCCTTTGGAAGTGTTGTATTTGAGAAACGGGGATATTCCTCAGTATTTAAAAGACGGCGTGGTTGATATTGCCATTATTGGCGACAATGTGCTGATTGAAAAAGGGAATGGCATTAAAGTTATTGAACGACTCGGATTTTCAAAATGCCGTGTTTCATTGGCGGTTCCTAAAGGCGTAAACTACAAAAACATCAACGATTTAAATGGCATGCGCATTGCCACTTCTTACCCAAATACCGTAAAAGAATACTTCAGTAAATTTAACTTAACGCCTGATATTCACGTTATTAGCGGCTCTGTAGAAATTGCACCAAGCATTGGTTTGGCCGATGCCATTTGCGATATCGTTTCGAGCGGAAGCACTTTGTTTAAAAACAATTTGAAGGAAGTTGAAGTGATGCTGAACAGCGAAGCCGTTTTGGCGGTTTCGCCAACGATTTCTGCAGAAAGCCAGGTGATTTTGAACAAACTTCAATTTCGGATTCAAGCGGTGCTAAAAGCAAGAAAATCGCGTTATATTTTAATGAACGCACCCAATGATAAAATTGCCGAAATCATTAAAATATTGCCGGGAATGCGGAGTCCGACCGTTTTGCCTTTGGCGGAAGCAGGATGGAGCTCCATTCATACCGTGATAGAAAAAGACAGGTTTTGGGAAGTGATTGATGAGCTAAAACTTTTGGGAGCAGAAGGTTTGCTGGTGGTTCCGATTGAGAAAATGGTTATCTAAAAATAAGTTAAAAGTTATAAGTTAAAAGTTAAAAGTTGAATTTGGATAAAAATTATTTTCTGCTAAAAATTAACAACTAAACGATTACACAGTTACACGATTAAACGATTACACAATTTTAAAAACGATGAAAAGAATAATAAATCCGCTAAAAACAACATGGATTTCCATGTTAAAAAGACCAACACAAACCATTGAAGCTGTTGAAAATACGGTGACTTCTATTTTTGACGATGTAAAAAGAAACGGCGACGATGGCATAAAAAGATATACCGCCATTTTTGACGGTGTTTCATTGGATGATTTGTGTGTTTCCGAAAAAGAAATTTCTGCAGCGGAAAAAGCGTTATCCGATGAATTAAAAGCGGCCATTCAGCAGGCAAAATCAGCCATTGAAAAATTTCATTTGGCGCAAAAAACGGCCAAAATTTTTGTGGAAACCGTTGAAGGCGTGGAATGCTGGCAGGAAAAAAGACCGATCCAGAAAATTGGATTGTACATTCCGGGAGGCACAGCGCCCTTGTTTTCATCGGTGTTGATGTTGGGCATTCCGGCGCAGATTGCGGGTTGCAAAGAGGTTGTTTTGTGTTCGCCGCCCAATAAAAAAGGAGAAATCAATCCGGCCATTCTTTATGCGGCGCAACTTTGCGGCATCACCAAGATTTTGAAAGTGGGCGGAATTCAGGCGATTGCCGGACTCACATTTGGCACGGAAACCATCCCGCAGGTTTATAAAATATTCGGTCCCGGGAATCAGTATGTGACCGTTGCAAAACAATTGGCAACCAAATACGGTGTGGCGATTGATATGCCTGCGGGTCCGAGCGAACTGTTAATTGTTGCCGATGATTCAGGTAACGCGAGCTTTGTAGCATCCGATTTGTTGAGCCAGGCAGAACACGGAACCGACAGCCAGGTGATTTTGGTGTCGACTTCTATGGAAATGCTGAATGAAGTTGAAAAAGAAATTGAAATCCAGCTGCCATTGCTTTCCCGCAAAAAAATAGCCGCAAAATCCATAGAAAATTCGAAGTTAATTTTTGTGGAAAACAAAGAGATTGCGATGGAAATCATCAACGAATACGGTCCGGAACACTTTATAATTTGCAGCTACGACAACGATTTTTATATCGATAACATTGAAAATGCAGGTTCTGTTTTTATTGGGAATTACACGCCGGAGAGTGCCGGGGATTATGCTTCAGGCACCAACCATACCTTGCCGACCAACGGTTATTCAAAAGCGTACTCGGGCGTGAATCTCGATTCTTTTCTAAAATCGATGACCTTTCAGAAAATTTCAGAAAAAGGGATTGTGAATATTGGAAAAACCATCGAGCTGATGGCGGAAGCGGAAGGTTTGGATGCGCACAAAAATGCGGTGACTTTGCGTTTAAAAGCATTAGAAAATGAAAAATAGTTTCAATATAAATAATTTGGTCAGGGAAAACGTGAAGTCCATGAAACCTTATTCGTCTGCCCGCGATGAATTTGAGGATTTCGACACTGCAGAAATGATTTTTTTGGATGCCAATGAGAATCCGTTTGAAAATGGCGTAAACCGCTATCCCGATCCGCAGCAAATCTCCGTAAAAAAGGCGTTGGCAAAATTAAAAGGCGTTGCTGAAAAACAAATATTATTGGGAAATGGAAGCGATGAAGTGCTGGATTTGATTTTCAGGGCGTTTTGCGAACCAAAAACGGACAATGTGATTACGCTTCCGCCAACCTACGGAATGTACGGTGTTTTGGCCAATATCAATGCTGTTGAAAACAGGGAAGTGTTGCTTTCTGTAGATTTTCAGCCACAAATTGAAAAAATCTTAGAGGCTGTTGACGCAAACACGAAAATTATTTTCTTGTGTTCGCCCAACAATCCGACAGGAAATTCATTTTCTGATGAAAGCGTGGTGTATTTGTTGCAAAATTTTAAAGGATTGGTGGTGATTGATGAAGCATACATTGATTTTTC
>JAUSOJ010000246.1 GCA_030656195.1 Lutibacter sp. | reverse complement strand
CTTGCCAGAAAAGAAGAATTGCTTAAACACAAGGCGGCTGAGTTGAATGATATTATGAGCGACACCGAAAAAGAAGAAAACATTTTACTTGAAAAATCTAAAGAATACGCTGAATTGATTGATGATAATTTATTGTCGGCCTACAACAGAATCAGATCAAACGTAAAAAATGGTTTGGCGGTTGTTTCTATTGAAAGAGGCGCATCAGGCGGATCTTTTTTCACCATTCCACCACAAAGACAAGTTGAAATTTCAAGTCGCAAAAAAATCATTACTGATGAATACAGCGGCAGAATTTTAGTTGACGGCGCTTTGGCTGAAGAAGAAAGAGAAAAAATCGAAAAACTTTTAAAATAAGTTAACCGCAAATTTCACTAAGTTTTACGCAAGAAATATATCCTAAAAAGGCTTCCATATCGGAAGCCTTTTATTTTTTAGTTGCTTTGATGGAATAGATTAACGGAAATAATTTTTCACCTCCTTTTTGCACAAACATGCCATCTTCAGTTTCTTCCATTTCCGGCAACACATTATAAGGTGTTTTTTCAAATTCGTGCAAAAATTCAATATGAAGTCCGGCCGCTGTCAACGCCGAAACAACTTCACCCAAACCGTGATTCCATCCATATTCTTTGCTCACAATATCGGCATCTCTATTGGTATAAGTTCCTGTGTATTCCTCATAAATCACCTCACTGTTTTGATACGGATAGATGAGTTTTGGCGGCGTTTGCAAATAATCGAACATCCAAACAATGGGGTGAAATTCAATCAGGTAAAATACGCCTCCTTTTTTAAGTTTTTTTGCGATAATTTCTCCCCAGGTTTTTAAATCGGGCAACCAGCCAATAACGCCGTATGAAGTAAAAACAATGTCAAATTTACCTTTCACATTTTTTGGGACATCATATAAATTGCTTTCAATAAAAGTGGCGTCCAAACCCAATGCATCATTTAACAATTTTGCGTTTTTTATGCCTTCGTTTGAAATATCGATGCCGGTACATTTTGCTCCTAGCCTGCTCCAGCTCAAAGTATCCTGGCCAAAATGACATTGCAAATGCAACAACGATTTGCCTTTTACTTCGCCAATTTCTTCCAATTCTACAGCGTTTAAAGATGTTTTTCCTTTTTTAAAGCCTTCAACATCATAAAAATCTGATTTGATATGGATGTTTACTTTTTTGTTCCAGGTATCTTTATTTACTTCAAAATATTTTTGATTTTTACTCTCCATTAAATTTCATTTAAACTTTTATTATTTGATAAAAATAAGCAATCCCAACCAAATTACGGGAATTGATTCCACCCAAAAACTGGTGTAGTAACGAGTTCTATTTGGTGACGAAAACCACAAAAAAAGTGCGGTAATCAATGAGATTATCAGCAAAATCAGAAAACCAAAATACGTAAAATTTTCTTTGATAATTTCCATCAGAAGAAACCCAAACAACAACAAAGTTCCCAAAACCTTCGAATTGTTTATTCCCAAAGTTTGCGGCAAGGTTTTTAACGATTTTGAATCTGCATTTACATCCCTGATATCAAACGGAATGGTAATCGCCAGCAGAATTAAAATCCGCTGAAAAAATTCCAGATACACTGCCGAAGTAATTTGATAATCCGCTTCATACAGAGGAAAAAATACCGAAATCCCCGCCCAGGCTATGGCAATGCTGAAAATTTTTATCATCGGGAAATTTCGAAATGAAACTTCCAGTTTCCCTGTCTTAAACAATGGAATTGCATAAAAAAAAGTCATAAAAGCAAAAGGAAAAAGGATTAAAACCGATTTTAGATTGAATTCTGTAAAAAATAAAATAGTTGCCAAGCCCAAAATCGACAAAAATATCAACAGCAATATTCCTTTAATATTGATAAAAAACCAATCCTTAAACCAAATCAATCTGTTGTTTTTTATTTCATAAAATCGAATAAAATTATAGGATACAACAATAGAAAAAGCCACAAATAACGGCGTTAAATTATCATCAATTGCAAAATTAAGCAGCGTGATTTTTGTCAATGAAAATCCGGCCAAAGCAACGTGGATATTGCTGTAAATATAAAAATCAACTATTTTTTTAAACAACCGCATCATACAAAAGTACCGATTTGTAATCATAATGGATTTCTTGGTTAACAAAATATTATAATTAAGTAATATGAATGGCAGTGCTTTCTGTAATTTTCATTAAATTTGGAATCATTAAAATAAAAAAATACCAAAACATAAATGAGAACAGATTCCTTTGTTTTAAGACATATTGGACCTCGAGAAAATGAGGTGAAAGAAATGATTGCCACCATTGGTGTTCAATCGTTAGATGAATTAATTGACAAAACAATACCGACTGATATTCGATTGGCTCATGAGTTGGATTTGCCAATAGCAATGAGTGAGTTTGAGTATTTAACGCACATTCAAAAACTTGCAGGCAAAAACAAATTGTTTAAAAATTATATCGGATTGGGTTATCATCCAACCATTCTTCCGGGGGTTATTCAAAGAAATATTTTAGAAAACCCGGGCTGGTACACTTCTTACACGCCTTATCAGGCTGAAATTTCACAAGGCCGAATGGAAGCTTTGATCACTTATCAAACAATGATCTGCGATTTAACAGGCTTAAAAATAGCGAATGCTTCATTATTGGATGAAGGAACTGCGGCTGCAGAAGCCATGCTCATGCTTTATAGTTCAAGATCTCGCGACAAAATAAAAGCAAATGCCTTAAAATTCTTTGTTTCTAATGAGGTTTTACCGCAAACAATAGATGTTTTAAAAACACGTGCAATTCCATTAGATATTGAACTTATTTTTGGAGATCACGAAAAATTTGAATTTAGTCCTGAATTTTTTGGGGCACTTATTCAATATCCGGGAAAAAGCGGCCAAATTTATGATTATAAAACGTTTGTTGAAAAAGCGAAAGCTGTTGAGGCAAAAATAGCGGTTGCTGCCGATTTATTGAGCTTGTCATTATTGACGCCTCCAGGCGAATGGGGCGCAGATGTGGTGGTTGGAACTACACAACGTTTTGGAATTCCGATGGGTTATGGCGGTCCGCACGCAGGGTATTTTGCCACCAAAGAAGAATATAAACGCAATTTGCCGGGTCGAATTATTGGTATTTCCGTAGACAAAAACGGAAATCGTGCTTTGCGTATGGCTTTACAAACCAGAGAGCAACACATAAAACGTGAAAAAGCAACTTCAAACATTTGCACCGCACAGGTTTTATTGGCCGTAATGGCGGGAATGTATGCCGTTTACCATGGGCCAAAAGGCATAAAATACATTGCAACCAACATTCAAAACCTGGCTTCAACCTTACATAAAGGTTTAAAAGATCTTGGTTTAAAACAATTGAACAGCTCTTATTTTGACACGTTGCTCATTGAAGTTTCCAATGCTGCGAAGGTGAAAGAAATTTCAGAAAAAAATGAAATAAACTTTTATTATCCTTCAAACAATTTAGTGGGTATTTCCATTAATGAAACAACCAATTTAGCCGATATCAATGAAATCCTTGCCATTCTGGCTGAAGCAGAAGGCAAAAAAACAGTTGTTTTAAATTCGATTTCTGAAAATACCATTCCGTCAAAATTTGCCAGAACTTCTCCGTTTATGGAAAATGAAGTTTTTGAAAAATACCATTCGGAAACCGAAATGATGCGTTTCATCAAAAGATTGGAAAGAAAAGATATTTCATTGACACATTCTATGATTTCATTGGGCTCTTGCACGATGAAATTGAATGCCGCTTCGGAAATGTTCCCGATAAGTTCTCCAAGTTGGGGAAATATGCATCCATTTGTGCCAATTGAACAAGCACAAGGTTATCAGGAAGTGATTAAAGGTTTGGAAGAAGCGTTGAATGAAATAACCGGTTTCTACGCCACTTCATTGCAACCAAACTCAGGTGCACAAGGCGAATATGCCGGATTGATGGTGATTAAAGCGTTCCATGAATCAAATGGTGATGGCCACAGAAATATTTGTTTAATTCCTTCATCAGCACACGGAACCAATCCTGCATCGGCAGTAATGGCAGGATTTAAAGTGATTGTAACCAAAACAAACGAACAAGGAAATATAGATGTAGACGATATTAGAGAAAAAGCTTTGTTGTACAAAGACAGTTTGGCTGCTTTGATGGTGACTTATCCTTCCACTCACGGTGTTTTTGAAAGTTCAATCAAAGAAATTACGAAAATTATTCACGATAATGGCGGACAAGTTTATATGGATGGTGCCAATATGAACGCACAAGTCGGATTGACAAATCCGGCCACCATTGGCGCAGATGTTTGTCATTTAAATTTGCATAAAACATTCGCAATTCCTCACGGAGGCGGAGGTCCAGGTGTTGGTCCAATTTGTGTTGCAAAACATTTAGCGCCGTTTTTACCTTCAAATCCAATCATTAAAACTGGTGGAGAACACGGAATTACAGGTGTTTCGTCGGCTCCTTGGGGTTCAGCTTTGGTTTTGCTGATTTCTTACAGCTACATAAAAATGTTAGGCTCTAACGGATTAAAACAAGCAACAATATATGCGATTTTGAATGCCAACTATATGAAATCAAGGTTAGAGAAACATTTTAAAATTTTATATACAGGAGAAAATGGATTTTCAGCACACGAAATGATCGTTGATTTTAGAGAATATAAAAACTTTGGAGCCGATGTTACAGATATTTCAAAACGATTGATGGATTATGGATTTCACGCGCCAACACTTTCATTTCCGGTTCATGACACTTTAATGATTGAGCCAACGGAAAGTGAAGGAAAACAAGAATTAGATCGTTTTTGCGATACGCTTATCAACATAAAAAGTGAAATTATGGACAATGATGGCGCTTTAATTCCAATGTTAAAAAACGCTCCGCATACTGAAAGTGAAATCACTGCAAATGAGTGGAATAATTCTTATACACGTGAACAGGCTGCTTTTCCGCTTCCTTACATCAGAGAAAATAAATTTTGGCCATCTGTGGCAAGAGTTGACAATGCCCTGGGCGACAGGAATTTAATTTGTTCTTGTAACCCTATTGAAGATTATATGGATTCCTAAAACCAGATACCTTTTAAAATTAAAAAAGTCTCGAGAAATCTCGAGACTTTTTATTTCTGATGTTTATTATAAAAAGCAATAATATTTGTAGTCCCCACAACTGTAGTATATTATTATAACTTTTTTTATCTATCAGAAAATTAACTTCAAAAATAAATTAAAGACTTTGTCGTCCCCACAACTGTAGTATCATCTTTAATCACTGTAAATATAACTGTTATACTTCATAAATATTGCTTAAAATGAAATTTTTTAAAAATAATTTTGAATCAGTGCCTCGTCAAAATAAAACATTTTAAGACTTCATAAACATTTACGAAAACATTATAGTAAAAAAAATTGTGGTTTGTTTAATTACTAAAATGCAAAATGGTATTTTTGCAGTTCGACTTAAACTTATATTTTTTATAAATGAAAAAAATAACGAAAGAAACCTATATCAACTGGTATAAAGACATGCTTTTTTGGAGAAAATTCGAAGATAAATTGGCGGCACTTTATATTCAACAAAAAGTAAGAGGTTTTCTGCATTTATACAATGGACAAGAGGCTGTTTTGGCGGGCGCTTTGCATGTGATGCAAAAAAACGACAAAATGATCACTGCTTACAGAAATCACGTTCAACCAATAGGATTGGGCGTTGATCCTAAAAGAATAATGGCGGAATTAATGGGAAAAGACACGGGAACTTCTCGTGGTATGGGCGGTTCCATGCATATTTTTTCTCCTGAACATAATTTTTTCGGCGGCCACGGAATTGTGGGCGGACAAATACCTTTAGGGGCAGGCTTGGCTTTTGCCGATAAATATTTTGGACGCGATGGCGTTACCTTAACTTATTTTGGTGACGGAGCGGCCAGACAAGGTTCTTTGCACGAAACATTTAATATGGCCATAACCTGGAAGCTTCCAGTGGTATTTATTTGTGAAAACAACGGTTATGCCATGGGAACATCTGTGAGCAGAACTTCCAATCACGAAGATATCTGGAAACTTGGTTTGGGTTATGAAATGCCTTGCGGACCAGTAGACGGAATGAATCCGGTTAAAGTGGCAGAAGCAATGGATGAAGCGATTAAACGCGCCAGAAGAGGTGACGGACCAACGTTGCTCGACATAAAAACGTATCGATACAGAGGCCATTCAATGAGTGATGCCCAAAAATACAGAACCAAAGAAGAAGTGGACGAGTATCGTAAAATTGATCCAATTTCTCAGGTTTTGACAGTGATCCAAGAAAAAAAATACGCTACAGAAAAAGAAATTAAAGCTTGGGATCAAGAGATTAAAGATAAGGTTGAAGAATGTCAAAAATTCGCTGAAGAATCTCCTTATCCAGACAAACAATTATTATACGATATTGTTTACGAACAAAAAGATTATCCGTTTTTAAAACATAGATAAATGGCAGAAATTATAACAATGCCACGTTTAAGTGATACAATGACAGAGGGCGTTGTGGCACAGTGGTTAAAAAAAGTTGGCGATAAAATTTCAGAAGGCGATATTTTAGCCGAAATTGAAACCGACAAAGCAACAATGGAGTTTGAATCGTTTAGCGAAGGAACGCTTTTATACATCGGTTTAAAAGATGGCGAAAGTGCTCCGGTTGATTCATTATTGGCTATCATAGGCGAAGAAGGTGAAGATATTGACGCCATTCTAAAAGAATTTAAAGCAGCCACACCAGGCGCAAGCAAAGCTCCAGAAACAACAAAAACTCCTGAAGCGCCAAAAGCTCCAGAAAAATCAGCTGAAATCGCTGAACCTGTTAAAGTTGCCGAAACTGCACAAGTACCAGTATCAGCAAATGCATCCGGAAGGATAATTGCATCGCCTTTGGCTAAAAAAATAGCTTCAGAAAAAGGAATTAATCTAAATACTGTTTCCGGAACAGGTGAAGGCGGACGTATTGTAAAATCGGATGTTGAAAATTATGTGCCAGCTGCAGTTTCTGCCGTTGCCACTGTTGCTGCACCGATTGTTTCAGGAACAGAAAGTTTTGAAGAAACACCAAATTCGCAAATGCGTAAAACCATTGCGCGCAGATTGGCAGAATCTAAATTTACCGCACCTCATTATTATTTAATGCTGGAGATTAATATGGACAACGCCATTGAATCGCGCAGAATTATTAATGAATTGCCAGACACTAAAGTATCTTTTAATGATATGGTGGTTAAAGCAAGCGCTATGGCCTTGAAAAAACACCCAAAAGTTAATTCACAATGGTTTGACGACAGAACCCGCATAAACCACCACGTGAAAATTGGTGTTGCTGTTGCTGTTGAATACGGTTTGGTGGTGCCGGTAACTC
>JAUSOJ010000122.1 GCA_030656195.1 Lutibacter sp. | reverse complement strand
GGACGCAATCGTTTAAATCCATATTTAAATAAATTACTGGTTTGGTCTGATGCAGTAATCAGCAAGGCGATAAAAATAACCGCAACAAAAGTTTTCTTTAATCCGAATTGTTTGTAGGTGAAGTAAAGCAACAACAAATACAATGGAATGGCACTGAATTTATTCGACATAAATAGCCAAAAACCATCCCATTGGGTTGTTCCTAAATTGTTTAGGTAAATGAGCAATTCAATGTCTTTTTCAATCAGTTGGTCTATCATTGCATTGCGTTAAAAATTCATCAATTAATTGGCTATTTCAACCAATTCCAATTCAAACACCAAATTGGTATCTGGCGGAATCACATTTCCGGCACCTTGCGCACCGTAACCTAAATGAAAAGGCACAAACAGTATCGCTTTATCGCCTATTCTCATTTTTTGCAAACCTTCCTTAAATCCTGCTATTAAACGAGCGTCCGGTCCGTATATGGTGGTAAAAGGTGCATAGCCGTTTTGTTTGTCTCTCGCTTCATCATAGGTCCCGTAAGCCATTGCCACTTCTTTATAACTGGTATCAAACAATCTTCCATCGGTAAAATACCCTGCATAATTCACTTTTACATTGCTGCCTTTTGGAGGAAATGCGCCTTTTTTAGTTTCAGTAATCACCAATTTTAATCCGGAATCCAAAAAAGGAGCTTCATCTAAATACGTGGTTATTTTTGCCAAGGTAGCCGCTTTGGCTTCTTGAATTTTATCTTCTTTCTCTTTGATCGCTTTCTGGTACTTTTCATAATATGAAGAAAAGGTCATTTGGGCATCAAATTTTTTGGCGACTTTTCCAATAGTGATAATTTCAATATTTCTGATGGTGTCATTTTGCATAATGGAATCTACCACCGCCTGTCCTGCAACCACATTTCCAAACACGGTATGCTTGTCGTCTAACCAGGAAGTTTCTTTGTGGGTGATAAAAAACTGGCTTCCGTTTGTGGCCGGGCCCGAATTTGCCATCGATAAAATACCTGCTTTGTCATGTTTTAACAAAAGATTTCCCAAGCTGTCTTTAGGGAATTCATCACCAAATTTATATCCGGGATCACCTTCTCCTGTTCCCAAAGGATCACCGCT
>JAUSOJ010000212.1 GCA_030656195.1 Lutibacter sp. | reverse complement strand
ATCGGGACGACCTGCTTGTAGAAAATAGATTTTCATTAAAAACAAGCCCCCATCGGGGCGACCTGTTTGTTAAGTACCATTTATATTGAGATTTATTAAATGTAATGGATCTTTATCGGACAACATTGATAAATAATAGATTACAATCAAATATTTACAATTTTTCTGCCAAATCATATTAAAATAAAATTCAAAGAACAACAACAAATTATGGCTTTACAATTTAAAGATAAATTGTATTTTTGAATTGCTAAAAATTCAATTATGAAATTAAGATTGTCAATTCTTCTTATAGCTACGCTCTTTTTAGGCTGCAAATCTTCCCAAAATAAAACCGCATACGACGGGAAATCGGGCGCCACAAAAATTGTGAACACCTTGCATTATCCGCAGGAAAAACATTTGAAAAACATAAAACAACTCACTTTTGGCGGCGACAATGCCGAAGCCTACTGGAGTTTCGACAATAAAAAACTCGTTTTTCAGGCCAACACAAAAGCCTGGGGATTGGAATGCGATCAAATTTTTACCATAAATGTTAACGATGATTTAAGCAAAGGTCAAATTCCGCAAATGATAAGCACCGGAGAAGGCAGAACCACCTGCAGTTATTTTTTGCCGGGAGATTCCACCATTATTTATTCTTCCACACATTTGGCCGATAAAGCTTGTCCGCCCGTTCCTAAAAAAGAAGATTACGGCAACAAATATATTTGGCCGGTGTATGAAGGTTTCGACATTTTTGTTGCCGATACCAAAGGAAATCAGTTAAAACAACTCACTTTTGAGCCAGGTTATGACGCCGAACCAACCGTTTCTCCAAAAGGCGATAAAATTGTGTTTACCTCAACAAGAACCGGCGATTTGGAATTGTTTACGATGAATTTTGACGGAAGCGACGTAAAACAAGTGACTTTTGAGTTGGGTTATGATGGCGGAGCATTCTTTTCGCCCGACGGAACCAAATTAATATTCCGCTCTTCACGTCCGAAAACCGATGAAGAAATCAAGGAATATAAGGATTTGTTGGCTGTTGGATTGGTGCAGCCTACGAATATGGAATTGTACACCTGCAATGTTGACGGCAGCGAATTGACAAAAATCACCAATCTGGGAAATGCCAACTGGGCACCGTTTTTTCATCCATCTGGCAAAAAAGTTATTTTCTCCTCCAACCATAAAACAAAGTCGAGCTTTAATTTATTTATGATCAATGTTGACGGAACCGGTTTGGAACAAATTACCTGGGACACCGTTTTTGATGCTTTTCCGATGTTTTCGCCCGATGGAAAAAAATTTGTTTTTTCATCTAACAGAAATAATTACGGAACGAGCGATACCAATTTATTTATTGCCGACTGGGTGGATTAACAGACATTGGGTTTTTGTTAAATTAACTATGACTATTTTTTAATTGTTTGTTGAATTTGCATATTCTATGATAAA
>JAUSOJ010000195.1 GCA_030656195.1 Lutibacter sp. | reverse complement strand
AATAATATCGGGGTTTGCGCCCGTATAATTGGTACGCACTGAGATGATGGCCGGATCTATCGAAGGAAATTCCCTTACCCCAAGATAGGTGAAACCAATGATCCCAAAAAGAACAATGGCGAGGTTCATTACAATGGTCAGAACCGGGCGTTTTATGCTTAACGTTGATAAACTCATTATAATGCTGGATTTTCTGCCGGTTGGACAAGATTTACTTTTACGGGTGTGCCGTTTCTAAGCATCATAACCCCAGAAGTAAGGATGGTGTCTCCAGGTTTTAAACCCGATAACACATTAACGGAACTCTCAGTTCGGGCACCGGTTTCAACAATCACTTCTTTTGCCAGACCGTTTTCAGAAACAAAAATCTTTTTTCCGTTTTGGATGGGAATTAGAGATTCTGTTGGAACCAGCAAAGCATCCTTCACTATGGCAAGCGGAAGAAAAACATTGGCAAAAGTCCCAGGAATTAATTTCCCTTCCATATTGTCGGCAATGGCACGCATTTTTAAGGTACGGGTGGTCAATTCCACTTCTGGCTCAATGGCGTAAATGGTGGCTGTATATTGTTCTTTTGCATTTGTGGTGGTGAAAGTGATTCTGTCGTTAATCGCTATTTGTGAAGAATATTTTTCAGGAATGGAGAAGGTAATCTTTAATTGATCTGTATTTACCAATCTGGCAATGGGCGTTGTTGGCGTTACATAAGTACCTTGCGAAATATAACGCAAACCTATGGTTCCTGAAAATGGGGCTCTCACGGTTGCCTTTGCCAATTGTGCGGCAACAAGTTGTGATTCTGCCCGGGCAAACTGAAAATCGGCTTCAGAAATATCATATTCTTCCTGGCTAATGGCTTCTTTTGCCAAAAGGAGTTTTGCCCTGCGTTCATTTTCGGCGGCAAGTCTTTGGGCGGTCTGCACTTTTGCAAGACGTGCCCGAAGTTCAAGGTCATTGACCGTAAACAAAATTTGTCCTTTTGAGACCTTGCTTCCCTCTTTGAATTTAATACTTTCAACAATTCCTGGAATCTCGCTTCGTATTTCTATTTGTTCGTTGGCTTCCAACGTACCCGAAAGAGAAAGATTTTCGGCAAATTCCTGTGGTTTCAAAACCATTCCGACCACCGTGACTTTTGCCTGGCCACCGCTTTTTTGTTTTCCCTGGCTGTTTTCCTTTTTATTGTCACCAATTCTGTATATAGCCAATGCCACGATACCTGCAACAAGGAGGATATAAATGATATGTTTAAATTTCATAAATTATTTGGGTAAATTGGCGATTATTCCGCCTTTTATTTCAACAAATATAAGACTATTGGTGATAATCCTAAAATTTTAACGTAATTATAACATAACAATTGTTACCGAAAATATGCCATTTACCAATTATCTTCTTTTTTGCTTATCACTCCATCATTTATGGTATTCATAAGCTGCCTAAACACTATTTATCAAGATTTTTTATGGATAAAAATTTATATTTGTTTTCATATAACAATTTATTTTTTTAGGATGAATACAACATTGAAAGCATTCATAAATGTCTTGGAAATTGAATTAGCGCAACATGCAAATCCAAACATCGCTTTAGAACAAAAAGCCTATATGCGAAATCAGTTTGAGTATTATGGCATTAAATCAGCAGAAAGACGTGAAATTCAAAAACCATTTTTGATGAAAGAATTTTTGCCTAAAAAAGATGAATTGGGTAAAATTGTAATATTTCTCTGGGAAAAACCACAGCGGGATTATCAATATTTTTCACAGGAACTTGCTTATAAATATGTAAAACATTTAGAGAAAAAGGACATCGAACTTTATGAATATATGGTTACGCATAAATCCTGGTGGGACACCGTTGATTTTATTGCTGCCAAGCTGATGGGCGAATATTTTAAAAAATTTCCCGAGCAAAGAGCTATCTGCGTCAAAAAATGGATCGACTCAAATAATATTTGGCTTCAAAGATGTGCCTTGCTTTTTCAACTGAAATACAAAGAAAATTTAGACACCGCCTTACTGGATTCCGTCATCAATTCACTATTGGGATCAAAAGAATTTTTCATCAACAAAGCCATTGGCTGGATTTTACGGGAATACAGTAAAACAAATCCAATTTGGGTCAAAGAATTTGCCAACAAAACCGCATTGAGCAATTTGAGCAAAAAAGAAGCCTTGAGATTGATAGGTTAAATCTTCCAGCTTTTTAATTTATGTCCCCAAAGCGCAAAAAACAGGATAATGACATAACACGGCAACAATATCCAATAGCTGTTTGTGGCAGCATTTGCAATGGCATCCGTTTCATTAATTCCGCTTGCTATTAATTCATGTTTATTTAAATCTACCAACCTTCCGTATAAAGGCGGTATAATGGCGCCACCGGAAATTGCCATAATCAACAAGGCGGATGCTGTTTTGGTAAATTTACCCAAACCTTCAAGCGTTAAAGGCCAAACTGCCGGCCAAACCAAAGCGTTTGCAATTCCCAAAGCCGCCACAAATAAAATGGAAGTGTAGCCTGTTGTCAGTAAAATGCAAACACTGAAAACAATCCCCAAAAAAGCACTTATTTTTAGTGCACTTCCCTGTTTGATGTACTTCGGAATCAAGACAACGCCCAAAGCGTAAGTCGCCACCATCGCCATTAAGGTAAATGTGGTGAAAAATTTGGCTTCATCGGCCGAAAAACCAAGTGAGATGCCATAGGCGATAATGGTATCGCCAGCAATTACTTCTGCGCCAACATACACAAACAAGGTTAATACGCCCAGCCATAAATGCGGAAATTGGAATATGCTTGTTTTTGCGGTTTCACCATTGTCGGTTTCTTCAATCGGGGCAGGTTCTACGTGCGGAAGCGGTGCTTTTCTGATAAGTATACCTAACACAAATAGCACAGCTGCCATAATTATATAAGGCATAAAAACACTGTCGGCCATT
>JAUSOJ010000112.1 GCA_030656195.1 Lutibacter sp. | reverse complement strand
CACAAAAAAAAAAATCCTGTCTACCAAAAAGCTTTCCCAATCGCAAAAGGAACTGCTGCATCATTTTATTGTAGATGAAATTGAATTGATTGAGATTTCTTTCAATACTTCCATTAAAATTCAAAATCCGATCAAAAACGCCATTTTCACAAGTAAAAATGCCATAATTGGCATCTTCAACCAGTTTTCTTCGGATGAATTACAATTTGAAAACGTGTATTGCGTTGGCGATAAAACCGCGCAATTTTTGGAGGAAAAAAACGTTAAAGTAACCGTTAAAGCGCATTCAGCTGAGGAATTGGCCGACGAAATCTTACTGAATAAAGACATTGATGAGGTTCATTTTTTCTGTGGAAACTTGCGGCGCAATGAATTGCCGGAAATGTTAACCGAGAACAATATTAAGGTCAATGAAATTGAAGTATACACCACCAATTTCAAACCTGTAAAAATACAAAATACGTATGATGGCATCTTATTTTTTAGTCCGTCATCAGTAAAAAGTTATTTAACAAAAAATACCGATACCCAAAGCGTGGCTTTTTGTATTGGAAACACAACCGCTTCTGAAGCCATCGACGATTTTGAAAATGTATTTGTGGCCGATGAGCCAACAGTTGAAAATGTAATAGAATCTGTAAATCAATATTTTGATTATGAATAGAACAAGACGCCTTCGTAAAACTGAAAATATTCGTCGTTTGGTAAGGGAAAACAGACTTACCGTTGACGATTTAATTTATCCTTTGTTTATTGAAGAAGGGACAAATATTGAAACCGAAATTGTTTCCATGCCAGGAATCAAAAGATGGTCATTAGACAGAATCTCAAAAGAACTGGATGAAGTGGTTGCATTGGATATTCCTGCAGTATTGCTTTTCGGAATTCCATCAAAAAAAGATGAAATTGGTTCAGAAACCTGGAACGATAATGGAATTATGCAAAATGCCATTCGTTTCATCAAAAAAAATTATCCTAGTTTATACGTTATAACTGATGTTTGCTTTTGTGAATACACCAGTCACGGTCATTGTGGCGTAATTCACAATAACGATGTTGACAATGATGCAACCTTGCCAAATATTGCCAAACAAGTGATCTCTCACGCAAAAGCGGGAGCGGATATGGTGGCGCCATCGGGAATGATGGACGGTATGATTGCAACCATTAGAGAGGCTTTAGACAATACCGGCTTTTACGATCTTCCTATTATGTCTTATGCCGTAAAATACGCATCGGCATATTATGGTCCATTTAGGGATGCCGCAGATTCTGCGCCAACTTTCGGTGACAGAAGAACCTATCAAATGGATTCTTCAAACAGGGATGAAGCCTTGCGCGAAGCCACTTTTGACGATCAGGAAGGTGCCGATATTTTAATGGTAAAACCAGCTTTGGCTTATTTGGATATCATAAGAGATGTCAAAAACAATTTCGACCGTCCGGTTGCCTGCTACAATGTAAGCGGTGAATATGCGATGATTAAAGCAGCTGCCGAAAAAGGTTGGATTGATGGCGATCGGGTAATGATGGAAAGTTTGCTGTCGATGAAAAGGGCAGGAGCCGATATTATTATTACCTATTTTGCAAAAGATGTTGCCAAATTATTATTGAAACGTTAATTACAGCTAACTACTAACAAAATGAAACGAGCATAACAAATTTTGATACACGAAGGA
>JAUSOJ010000191.1 GCA_030656195.1 Lutibacter sp. | reverse complement strand
GCTCTGTTAATTTGTTCGATAGTTTAACAGGCACACCAGATACAGGTGGAGTTTGGACTCCAAGTTTAACAAGTGGAACAGGAATATTTAATCCTTCAATTGATTCAGCAGGAATTTATACTTTTACCGTTACCAAAGGTGTTTGTGGTTCAGACATCTCAGAAGTTAGTGTTACAATAACTAATGTGACGCCTATTTCTGACTATAAAATTAAAATAAAAGAGTTTAGCAGTAATAACAGTATAGAAGTTATTATTGACTCTAATTTAGAATATGAATTCTCTTTAGATGGAATTAATTACCAAAGTAGTAATGTATTTAACAATCTAACAGGCGGTGATTATACCATATATGTTCAAGAATTTAACGGATGTGGAATTTTAGAAACTATGGCTTCAATTTTAGATTACCCGAAGTTTTTCACACCTAACAATGATGGATTTAATGATACTTGGAATTTATTAGGTATTAATAATCAGAATTATGTAATCCATATTTTTGATAGATTTGGAAAGCTATTAAAGCAATTAAACTCTTTTGATTTTGGTTGGGACGGTATATATAACGGAAATGAATTACCATCAGCTGATTATTGGTTTAAAATAACTTTTAAGGATGGTACAGTTAAAAATGGACATTTTTCTTTAAAAAGATAAAATTGTATTTATTTATTTATTTGACCGCATGTTTCCAAAGTTTTATGCAGCCTTGTTTTTTTGTTTAGCTCACGTTACTTTATTGTTTTAAGTATTCGTGAATCTCCTATAGGCGATCAATAAAGTTGTTGGCAGCGGTATAATGGCAAATTATAATTACAAATTTCCCCAAATGCTGTTCGCTGAGAATCGCGTATAATATTTTTTATTGAGGATTGTGCAGAATATCGTAAAGGAATAAAAGGCTCGGGGATATAAAGCTGTAATTCCTTTTAACATAATTGTTAACGATATAAGTCTAAAGGCAATATAGCTGCAATTATGCTAAAGAGCCTGAAAAACGGCTATACAGGAATTACTGTATATTTGTATTATAATTTATATTATGTTAAATAGAATATTTGAATATATGTAAACTCACTTCCCAATACTATACCTTTTGAAGAACCAAAGTTGTCATTGCGCGTTGACCATGTACAATTGTTGTTTTCACCTGTTCCTTCCATTCAAAACGATTATCAGCTTCTAATTTTTCAAGAATTTCAACTGTTAATAAAAACCTCGTTGAACCATCAGGCAAATTAAAAATACCATCGCCCAAATGTTGTACCTCATTTTCAATTCCTATATTAGATGCAGTTCGTATCAATAGACTTCCCTGAGGTTTTAATATTCTGAGCAATTCATTAAACATCTTTAAATAATGATCTAAATCATGAGCGAAATGCAATACGGCAATGCAAACCAAATGGTCAAAGCTGTTTGATTCATAAGGCATTTGTTCTACAAAAGCTTCGATAAAATTATTTTTTTGCTGTGGATAAAAATCCTTACAATACTGCAGTCTTATCCGGTCAATCTCGGTTCCGTGAATTTCAAAACCAACTTCATAAAACCATTTTAGATTTCTGCCATTACCACAACCGGCATCTAAAATTTTCGCTCCAGGCTGATAGCAATCTTTTAAAATCTGATCTAAAATATAAATATCAACTCCACTGATACTATTCTTTAGTGTTTCAATGTTCATAAATATGCTTTTATTTAATGCAAATTACAAATTCTTATTGAATGATCACTTTTTACAATGACAAATGCGCTTTACCCAAAACACAATTACTGTACATTTGCAAAATGATAAAAAGCAAGTCTTCCCCTTTTGAATTCATCGCCTTAATGGCCTCCTTAATGTCTATTGTTGCATTGGCTATTGACGCCCTGTTGCCGGCTTTGGATTATATTGGATTTTCAATTGGGATTACCCAGGCGGTTGACAATCAATTGTTGATTACCATGATTTTTTTGGGTCTCGGACTTGGCCCGCTGTTCTTTGGGCCTATATCCGACAGTTTGGGACGAAAACCTGTTGTTTTTATGGGCTTTGGCGTGTTTATTATTGCCAGTTTTATTTGTGTGTTTTCTCAAAGTCTGGAAATGATGGTTGCTGGGCGAATTTTACAGGGAATCGGACTTTCAGCGCCAAGAACCATCAGTATTGCGATGGTTCGTGATACGTATAGCGGCGATTATATGGCCAGAATTATGTCGTTTATCACCTCGGTGTTTCTTTTGGTGCCGGTGATTGCCCCTGCTATGGGAAAATTTGTGCTGGATCACTACAATTGGCAAGCGATATTTTATATTCAATTGATTTTTAGTGTTTTAGTGTCGTTTTGGTTTTGGAAAAGACAGCCAGAAACTTTATTAAAAGCGAATCGCATAAAATTTTCACGCACTATTTTTATAAACGGATTAAAAGAACTTTCGAAATCCAAAAGAACCATCAGTTTTACTATGATTTCAGGTTTTGTAACAGGTTCGTTTATGGTTTATTTAAGTACTGCCCAACAAATATTTCAGACCCAATACAACTTGAAAGAACAATTTCCGCTAATTTTTGCAGGCTTATCCATCGCAATTGGTTCTGCCACTTTTTTAAATGCCACGCTAGTTTTAAAATATGGCATGGAAAAAATGGTGACCACCGCTTTGATTTCCTTTTTTAGCGTTTCGTTACTTTATATTGTATTATTTCTGGATACTGCAAATCCGAGTATTGGTATTTTGCTGACTTTCTTCGGATTGCAATTTTTTGCCATCGGATTTTTATTCGGGAATTTAAGGGCTTTGGCAATGGAACCCATCGGACATATTGCTGGGATTGGCGCTGCAATTACAGGTTTTCTGTCGACCATGATGGCAGTTCCCATCAGTACTTTGATAGGAAAATATGTTACAGCCACTGCCCTGCCGTTGTTTATCGGATTTCTGATTTGCAGCACTATGGCGTTGTTGATACTTGTTTATTTAAAAGTGTCTGGAAATCCGCAAATCATTAAAAAAATAAGCTTCAAATCGGTTTAATATTTAAAGTGAAATAAACTTTTTGTTTAATTTGTCCGTTAATTATTGGTGTTTTTGTAACTTTAAGCAGCGTTAAAAAAAATAATATGAAAAAATCATTCAACGACATCATAAATCAGAATGTTCCCGTTTTAATTGATTTTTACGCAGATTGGTGCGGACCTTGTAAAAGTATGGCGCCAATTTTAAAACAATTAAAAGCGGAACTAAAAGATTCGATAAGCATTATAAAAATTAACGTGGACACCAATCCGGCATTGGCAGCGGAATATCAAGTACGCGGCGTTCCTACTTTTATGGTTTTTAAACAAGGAAAACAAATTTGGAGACAATCTGGCATGCAATCTGTTTCTCAATTAAAACAGGCAATTTCTTTAAAATAGATTTACTGTTCCTCTTCACTTTTAATATGTAAAGCAATCAATTCACCGTTTTCAAATACGGGATTTATTTCGATCGGATTGCAACAGATCTCACAATCTTCAATATAAGTTTGGTTTCTGACGGAAGTATCCAAAAGCATCGAAATTTCTTCCCAACAATACGGACACTGAAAAAAATGTTCTTCCATAATATGATCTTTAAAAATTATCTAAAAAATATTAACAAAGCGCCCATCGCGGTTACCACCATAATAAATTTGCGGTAAACTTCATTGTTTAACAATTTAACCAGCGCCACGCCGCTTATAAAACCTGCCAATATTGCTGGAATCAGGAATACATTGAGCAAAAGACTCTCCGATGTTACCGTTTTCCATACAAAAATATGAAAAGGCAATTTAAATACGTTAATAATCAAAAACAGCCAGGCTGCCGTACCTATAAATTGATTTTTTGGCAAACGAACCGCTAAAAAATAGATATCCGCAAATGAACCTGCCAGATTTCCAATCATGGAAGTAATTCCCGATAAAAGCCCCATACTGCTGGCAAAAAACCAGTGTTTTGGAATTGCCATATTCTTT
The DNA here is from genome assembly GCA_030656195.1 of Lutibacter sp. Classification (GTDB taxonomy): domain Bacteria; phylum Bacteroidota; class Bacteroidia; order Flavobacteriales; family Flavobacteriaceae; genus Lutibacter. Next base: position 2,632 of record JAUSOJ010000191.1, on the reverse strand, counting down.
TTTTGATCCATCCAAACCATCATAATCACCGTCAAAATAATGAAAATAGCCATGATTTGTTTGAATAATTTTTCGGAAATATCGTTACCAAACCACACGCCTATCAATACGCCCAAAACCATTGTGGGCAATATTTTCAACAAAAACTTCCATTGCGTATGGCGGTTATAGTAAAAAACAGCCAAAATATCGGCAACCACCATAATTGGAATTAAAATTCCAGTAGAAGCTTTTCCGCCAAAAATTATAGCCATTAAAGTAACAATTAAAACCCCAAGCCCTTTTATTCCCGCTTTTCCCATGCCAAGAATAAAGGATGCCAAAAATGCCAAACTCCAGTTTAACCACGATAATTGAAATTGTGTTACACTATCAACAAAGCCTTGCATTTCTTCAAATTTTAGGGCTGTAAGTTAGTTATAATTGTGTATTTGTTTAATTGTTTATTCGTGTATTTGTTCAAAGTTTTTAAACAGTTAAATTGTTTAATCATTAGATTGCTTTAATGAATTATAGCTTTTAAAAAATAACATATTTTAAACAAAAAAACCCGAAACAGTGCGTTTCGGGTTAAGTAAGAATTTGGGGTTATATTAGTTTTGGCCAGCTTCTTTTTTGGCGTCTTCTTTCATTTTTTCATTTGGAACAATCGCAACATTTACCCTACGGTTTTTAGCGCGACCTTCAACAGTACTGTTGTCAGCAATTGGTTGATCTTCACCAAACCAAGTGGTTGTAAAACGTGATGAACTTAAACCTTTACTTTGAACAAAGTAATTGGTTACCGCATAAGCTCTTTTTTCAGAAAGCGTCATGTTGTAATCTGCCGGTCCGCTGCTGTCAGTATGTCCAACCACCAATACATTGGTATCAGGATATTCTTTTAAAATATTTGCCAATTTAGTAAGCATTACTTCAGAAGAAGATGTAATGTTAAACATATTAGTTGCAAATTGAACACCACTGTTTTCATCAAATGTCACTAAAATACCATCTTCAATACGTTCAACTTTAGCTCCAGGAATTTCTTCCTCAATTTTCTGAGCTTGTTTGTCCATTTTGTTTCCAATAAGTACACCTGCAGTTCCACCAACAACACCACCAATCACAGCACCTATTTCTCCTTTTCCGCCTTTACCGGCATTGTTTCCAATAATAGCGCCTAAAATAGCACCACCAGCGGTTCCAATTACAGCACCTTTTTGTGCGTTATTTGCATTTTTAGTTGCTTCACAACTACTTAAACCGGCTACAAGTATTACTGATAAAACCGCTAAAGATATTTTTTTCAAGAATGTTTTCATTATTCGTTTATTTTATTAAAGTTCATATAAATTATAAATGGTTTACCTTCTAATGAAACAGTTTGTTCCCATCTCATAGTAGTTTCTGTCAATTGTGTCAACTGCAATCTGAAACCAGAATCATCTGCCGATCTTTGTCTTGCATCTGTAGGTTTCAACAAGAAATCATAAAGTCCTGTGTCTTTATCCGTTTGCTGAATGGTAAAACTAAAATTACGATCTCCGGTTGGTACACAATGTGTATCGGTAATGGTGTATGTTCCTGTATTGTTGTTAGGAATAAAACGCCATTTGCTTCCTATAAAACAATCTTTAGAAGCATCATTTAACAAGGTTACGTCAAATGTTCCAGGCTCACTGTAAGTAATTTGGTCTAAAGACCAGTATCCTTTAATTACTTTTTTGGACTGGATAACTGTTTTTGGAGTTCCACATGAAATAACCATGGAAGCTAAAAGTACAAATACTATTATTTTTTTCATTTTATTATTGTTTTAATGTTGAAATTATATACTGCAAATTTGAGAAATAATAGGCTTTATAAAGTTACATATTTTTTTTTATTAGTTACAAAATTCACACGTTAGAAATGCTAAAGATGTGTTAAAACTATTGAAATTATGGGCTCCTAAACAGCAATCTTATTTAATTTTTCGGGCGTTACCGCAAGGGTCGCGCCTTTCGCTGCAAACTTTTTTGCTTCGCCTTTTCGGCAAAGCAAAAAAGGATTTCCGCTGCAGTCCCTAACGCAGTTTGCAATCCAAATAAAAATTAATCTTACCGCAGCTTTTATAAATGCTTTGCGATAAATACAAAGCTTTATGAAGCAGATTATTGAGCAATAAACTTTATGTCCAAACCACTGCCTTTAGCTTATATTTGCCAAATGGAAATTGAAATTCTTTTTGAAGACCAACATATTATCGTTGTAAACAAACCCAACAATGTGCTCATACACAATTCTTATTATGCGCGTAACATTACAGATGAAACGCTGTTAGATTTGCTTTTTGCACAATTAGGCTGTCATTTTTATCCGGTTCACAGACTGGACAGGAAAACATCGGGGGTTTTAATGTTGGCAAAACAAAAAGAAAATGTTGCTGTTTTTCAGGAGTTGTTTAATGCCAACCAAATTCAAAAAACCTATTTTGGCATTGTGCGCGGATTTGTTGCTTTGAAACAAGTTATAGATTCTCCCGTTAAAAATCCTGACACCAAAGTCTATAAAGATGCAGAAACTTTTTGTGAACCTATTTGTACGAAGCTTCTTGAAATTTCCGTAATTCCTTATGAAAACTCACGTTATAGCCTTGTAAAATTAATAC
>JAUSOJ010000188.1 GCA_030656195.1 Lutibacter sp. | reverse complement strand
GATGGCGCGCTTTGCGTCATGGTGAAAGTTGAGGTGTTGCACAATGTTTGGTTAGGCTGGTTGCTTACAACTGGCTGTTCGTCATTTTGAACGGTTACTTCGTCAAATGCTGAACAAGTTCCGTTGGTCACTGTCCATTTTACTGTTGCGCTTGTTCCTGCAGCAACGCCCGTGATGGTTGTTGTTGGTAAACTTGGCGTGGTGATGGTTGCTGTTCCGCTTACCAAGGTCCATACGCCTGTTCCCACTGATGGAGCGCTTTGCGTCATTGTGAAAGTTGAGGTGTTGCACAATGTTTGGTTAGGCTGGTTGCTTACAACTGGCTGTGCATCTATAGTCACAACAACCGGCTCAATATCATAACATCCTCCAATAGTTGTCACTTTTATGTAATAAGTTCCTGAAATTGCAATAGATGATCCATTTATTGTTGGTGTTCCTGCAATTGCATGCGCCTCTGTTGCATAATAAGTTAATGTTCCTCCCTCTAAAGTACTGCCTGCTGTAACTGCTGATGAAGTTAAATTAACTGTTGATGGCGAACATACTGCTGCTGGGTTTATAATATTTAATACTGGTTGAGGACTTTGCGAAACGACTACAGCGCCTGATGTTATACATCCATTGCTATTGGTCAGTTTTATATAATACGTACCTGTTGTAACTGCTGTTGCATTTGGGACAGGTGCAGTTAAATTTGCATCTGTAAAATAAGTAAATACACCTGCACTACTGCCGCTTGTAATGGCAGCATTCGTTAAATCTACGCTACCTCCACAAACTGCTTGTGGATTGGTTATTATTAATGTTGGCAAAGCATTTACCGTAATTATAGCTGGACTTGAAGCAAAAGTACTTGTACAAATGGCTAAATTTTGTATTTGATCCCTAAAGTAATGTGTACCTACAGAAAGTACACCTGGTGAATACGTAAATGCAGTACCACCAACGTTAGAATAATTCAGTCCATCAGTACTTGACTGCCATGTTGTTACAGTATTTAACCCTCCACCACTTACTGCTAAAGTAAGTAAACCGCTATTTTCGCCTTCACAAATAATTTGGTTAGGCGTAACTGTTCCTGAAAGTGAAACGCCAAAATTAAGAGAATTGTTACTGCATAAACTTGAATTTACAGAACCTCCAGAAACCGCAGCATAACGTGCAATATTTATTGTTCCTGGTTGATTAGGATCACACAAATCAAAACCTATAGATTCAAAAGGAATATAAAACTCCAAAAATTGGCCATCGTTTCCAACGCACCCTGTAGAATTTCCATTTAATCCAGCCAATCCTCCCGGTATTAAACCAATTTCACTTATAGTTGATCCAGAAGTTGCTTCAAATAATTTTGTAGCACCCGAATTAGAATTAATTTGAAGTACAAATTCAGCTCCTCCGGCAGGAATACCTGTTCCGCCAAAAGTATCTGTTAATAAACCCGATAATGGATCATTGTCAGCATCGATATATAATCTAAAAAGTGCCGTACCAGAGTTCCCGATTTTAAATCCCAAACGAAGAAAACCACCGCCTGTGTCAACTTTGGCCCATATTTGTTTTATGTCACAAGTGCCGCTTCCAGAACTGATAGGGCCAGTAGTATAAGACCCAGTACTAGGAGCATACTCATCTCCAGATACTCCTGGTCCAGGACAGTAACTACCATCAAAAGTGTTAGGAGTCTGCCCATACCCAACCGTCGTTGAAAACAACAAAACTAAAAAAGTCGCTAAACTAATAAGAGTAATTTTTTTCATAATCTTTTTATTTAAATAATTCCAGTATCAAAACCTTAAAATATGGGGTCGCAAAAACGTATACCATTAAGCAATTAAATCACTATTTTGGGTTAATGTGTATAGATAATACTCCTAAAGTATTACTATATGTGGGGCAAAAATTTTATGAATTTTGTGGGGTACAACGTTCATTTTACATAGCAAATATAAAACGGAAATTTATGATGGCAATACACGTAAAGCATTATTTTTAAGCAACTTAACAAACGGATGATATTTATCAATAAATGGTAAAAAAAAGCCTTTAAAATGCAAATGCTTAAATGTGATATTTGTTACACATTAGTTCCGCTTTGTCACTTTTAACATTTAATTTGCTTATTTTCAGTGATTTAAGACGTTTAACAACGAACCGCGTGCGTTTATTTCCAAAATAATAAGTTTAACAAGTTCTATATAAATAGCCAAATAAAAATTCTATTTTTGTACCTCAACAAGATTTAATACTTATGAATAAATATGATGTTGCCATTATAGGCTCGGGACCCGGAGGATATGTTGCCGCAATACGTTGCGCACAATTGGGATTAAAAACTGCCATTATTGAAAAATACAACACTTTGGGCGGCACTTGTTTAAATGTGGGTTGTATTCCGTCAAAAGCATTGCTGGATTCTTCGCACCATTATTATGAAGCCACAAAACATTTTGAAACGCACGGAATTGAAGTTTCGGGATTGAAAATAAATTTCAAACAAATGATTGCCCGCAAATCTGAGGTGGTGTCAATAACTTCAGGCGGCATTAATTTTTTGATGGATAAAAATAAAATTACGGTTTATCAAGGTGTCGGAAGTTTTGTTGACGCCACTCATATTAATATCTCAAAAACTGATGAAACTTCAGAAAAAATTGAAGCTTCAAACACCATTATTGCAACCGGTTCAAAACCTGCAATGCTGCCATTTATTAAAATGGATAAAAAAAGGATCATCACTTCAACAGAAGCGTTAAACTTAACTGAAATCCCAAAACATTTAATCGTTATTGGCGGCGGCGTTATCGGTTTGGAGCTGGGTTCAGTTTATAGCCGATTGGGTTCGGAAGTTTCTGTGATTGAATATATGCCAAACATTGTTCCCGGAATGGACTTGATGCTTTCAAAAGAATTGCAGAAATCCCTAAAAAAACAAGGACTTAAATTTTATACCGGCCACAAAGTGACTTCCGCAGTTAGCAAAGGAAAGGAAGTTGTGGTGATTGCCGAAGACAAAAAAGGAAATCCGGTCGAATTTAAAGGTGATTACACTTTAATCTCCGTGGGAAGAAAACCTTATACTGAAGGATTGGGCTTGGAAAATGTTGGCATCAAAGTAAATGAAAGAAGCCAAATTGAAACCAACGAACAGCTGCAAACCAATGTCGCTAACATTTATGCGCTTGGGGATGTGGTAAAAGGCGCGATGCTGGCACATAAAGCTGAAGAAGAAGGAATGATGGTTGCGGAACTGATTGCCGGACAAAAACCACATATTGATTACAATTTAATTCCGGGCGTGGTTTATACCTGGCCAGAAGTGGCCGCTGTAGGCAAAACGGAAGAACAATTAAAAGAAGCCGGCGTGAATTAT
>JAUSOJ010000178.1 GCA_030656195.1 Lutibacter sp. | reverse complement strand
CCGGTGATAAATTTATGGTCCACGTTTTTGATGGGAATATCATTGAGTTTGTAATCTTTTTTGATATAATCTTCCACGTGCATTTTAGCGGTATTATAGCGCTCGGCTGTTCCTGGAGCAAAATCCTTTCCTATTAGTTTTTCAACTTGTTTGTTGTGTTCTTCAAAGATTTCCAACAACATTTTTTGTGCTTCGTCAATTCCTAAATAGTGATCTCGGATTTTTTCGGCAGAGTAGGGGATATTATTCTCAATAAATTTTTGATGAATTTTGTAAATTTTATTCTGAATGATGTCGATATAGGTGTTAATTTTTTGCACTTCTTCAGAATACCCTTTGGCTCTTCCGGCTTGTGTGTTCCATTTTAAAACATCAATTTTTCTTTGGATACTAAGCTCGGAACGCCTGCCATTTACAGTGATTCTCATATAAATCATTGTCTTTCCGTTTGGATCTGCTTTGGTCTTTTTAATGTAAAAAAGAAGGTTGAATGAATTTTCCATAATTATTGCATCTTTTTTGTAACGGTTTTGTAATATAAATATACAAAAAAAAAATAAAGTGACCTCTCGGAGGCCCAATAAAATCAATGGCTCCACGAAAATTCGGTGTCAGTTGAAAAAAATTCTCAACTGACACCGAATTGGCCCCTTTTTATATGGTTTTATATGGTGTTTTTTGGTAGTTTGCCAAAATGAAAAAGCCCGTAAACATAATGTTTACGGGCTTTTAGTGAAATTTGACATTCACTTGGCGGAGAAAGAGGGATTCGAACCCCCGGAGGTGTGACCCTCAACAGTTTTCAAGACTGCCGCAATCGACCACTCTGCCATTTCTCCTTTAGCGAGGGCAAATATAGAACCCTTTTTTGTTTTTCTGAAACTTTTTAGTGTTTTTTTTAGGATATTTTTCAGCATAAATTTAAGTACATTTGTTTACTCAAATAACCAAATGAATCCAATTTTAGAAATTGTCCTGTTAATTGTCGTAGGTTTTGTGGCGGGTGTTGTAAATACGCTTGCGGGCGGAGGCTCTTTATTAACCTTGCCCATCCTTATCTTTTTGGGATTGCCGCCCAATGTCGCCAACGGAACAAACAGGGTTGCCATTTTATTTCAAAGTATTTCCACGGCTGCCGGCTTCAAAAGCAAAGGCGTTTTAACCTTTCCGTTTAGCATTTATGTGGGTATTTCGGCTTTGATTGGCGCCATTGTGGGCGCAAAAATCGCCATCGACATCAAAGGCGAAACCTTTAATAAAATATTGGCCATTATGATGGTCGTCGTGGTGGTTTATATGGTTTTTAGCAGTAAATACAAACCGCTCAATATCGCCGAAAAAACCACCGGAAAACCCTTATGGTTAAGTGTTTTTCTATTCTTTTTCATCGGTATTTATGCCGGTTTTATCCAGGCTGGGGTCGGATTTATGATTTTGTTGGTTCTGTCGTCCGTCAATAATTTTTCATTGGTAAAAAGCAACGCCATCAAGGCAATTATCACTATTTTGTCTACCATCGCGGCATTTGCGGTATTTGCTTTTAACGATGCAATCGACTGGAAAATGGGACTTATCTTGGCCGTCGGAACCGCTTTGGGCGGCTGGTTTTCAAGCCGTTGGTCGGTTAAAGGCGGAGACGCGCTGGTTAAAAAGTTTTTAATCGTCATGGTGGTCATTATGGCAGTAAAACTGTGGTTTTTTTAAATTGATTTGGGCCTGCCTGCCTTTTTGGTAGGCGTTCCCCTGCGGGTCGGGCTTTCCGTTTCAAACCGTCATTGCGAGGCTTTTGGAAAAAGCCAGCCTGTGCCGAATTTATTTCGGTATGGCAATCTGTTGAACATATTGCTGAACAAACTCGCAAAGCCGGGTTTTCCACTGCACTCCCTAACGCAAATCGAATTGCTATTTAACATATAACATATAACAAATAACATTTAACAAATAACATATAACATTCAACATTTAAAGCCACGCCAGATAATCAAAACAAAATTCAATTATTTTTCAAATTCATAAATGTTGTGAATTTTAGCGTTTTCCGCTTATTTCAACCGATAAATAAATCCTCCTTAAATTTCTTTTTTTTACATTTGTTACTTAAAATTTTACGATGGCGAACACATTTGGAAAAATATTTACACTCACAACTTTCGGAGAATCTCACGGAGAAGCGATTGGCGGAATCATAGACGGCTGTCCGGCCGGCATTGAATTGAATCTGGAAACCGTTCAATATGAAATGAACAGAAGAAAACCTGGCCAGTCCAAAATTGTGACGCAACGCAAAGAGCCTGATGAAGTGCAATTTCTGTCCGGAATTTTTGAAGGAAAAACCACAGGCGCTTCCATCGGATTCATCATCAAAAATGCGAACCAGCGTTCCAACGATTATGAGCATATCAAAGATGCTTTTCGTCCATCACACGCCGATTATACCTACGATAAAAAATATGGTGTTCGCGATTATCGCGGTGGCGGACGCACGTCTGCCCGTGAAACTGCAAATTGGGTTGTGGGCGGTGCCGTTGCAAAGCAGGTGATTTCCAATATAAAAATAAATGCTTTTACGTCTTCCGTAGGGGAAATTTTTATGGAAAAACCCTATCAGGAGGTCGATTTCAACAACATTGAAAGCAATGATGTTCGTTGTCCGGATACCGCAACCGCCGAAAAAATGATCGCACGCATCAATGAAATTAAAAAACAGGGCGACACCATTGGAGGAACCGTAACTTGTGTGATCCAAAATGTGCCTGTTGGATTGGGAGAACCAATTTTCGATAAATTGCATGCTGCACTCGGCAAAGCAATGTTGTCCATCAATGCGGTAAAAGGCTTTGAATATGGCAGCGGATTTTGTGGCGCAAAAATGAAAGGCAGCGAGCACAACGATATTTTTAATGCCGACGGAACCACCACAACAAACTTATCCGGCGGAATCCAAGGTGGCATCAGCAACGGCATGGATATTTATTTTAGGGTGGCTTTTAAACCTGTCGCCACCATTATGCAGGCGCAACAAACCATCGATAAAGACGGAAATGTTGTTGAAATGCACGGAAAAGGCCGCCACGACCCTTGTGTTGTGCCGCGTGCCGTTCCAATTGTTGAAGCATTGGCAGCAATGGTTTTAACCGATTTTATGCTGCTGAATTCTTTTAAGAAGTTATAAAGCTGAATGTTTTGATTAAGAATTCCCCTCTTGAGACTTGTGCTGAGCAGAGCCGAAGAAGGGGTTAGGGGTGTGTTTTTCTTTTTATCGTTTATTTGTTTGGCAGATAATCCAAAATCCAACATTCAACATTCAACATGGTGTATTTTTCTTCATTCAGTTTTATAGATAATACATCAAAAACAAGATTGGAATTACAATTCCCAGCACCATATAAATTCCGCCGCGGCCAATAATGCCTTTTTTCCCTTTTAACATAAACAAGGAGGTGATGGAAAACAGAATCAGCGCTCCGGCAAAAATATCCGAAAACCACATCCAGATTTTGTTGGGGTTGTAATGCAAATAATTGACTTCATAAAAAACTGGCCGTTTTTTTAGGTATTCGGCCCGTCCGTTTCCGCTTTTTACATCCACCAAAATGGACGAACCTCCTTTTAAAAAGATTTTTAAATTGGAAGCGCTGGGGTAGTAGTGCTGTTTGTAATTTTTCCGATGGTCAACTTTATCCAACAACAACAATATATTATTTTTTACTGCAGGCGTGTTTTCCAAATTGATTTCAGTGGTAAAGGTTTTGTTTTCAACAACATAATTCGGATTCCAATCGCTCAAATGGTTCAACGCGATTCCGGAAATGGCGTAAATTAAGGTGGTGCCAATAAAAAAGAATCCAATATCCCTATGAAGTATTCGGCTCCATTTTCGTAAATTTTTCATAAACAAAAATCGGTTATTCTATAACGCTATGAGAAACGTATTTTAAGGTATACAATGAAATATGATCGGTATTTTCAGCTTTCATTTGGTCTCTGTAGGTTTGAATATGTTTCTTTTTTGCTTTAAATTGCTCTTCGTTTGAAGCGCCTTCAGAATGGCTTTTAATATTGTCTTCTTCCATTTTTAAACAATACGATTCGTCAATTCTTTCTTCAACCACAATGCCGTTAAATGCAATTTCACTTCCTGTTAAAGTTGCATCAAATCGTTCATCTGCAGTAATATGAATATCGCCTTCATCGGAAACCAGCAATATTTTTTTTCCGCTGTGCTTGCAAACATGGTCAACAATTCCCTGAACTTTCACCTCTTTATTCACAAATTCTCCGGCCTTGACATCAAATTCTCCGATAGCCAAAAATGGAATTTCTGAAGTTTTTGTTGCATCTGCCGATGTTTTAACCTCTGTTTTACATGAAATTACGGCAATTACCATCGCCAAAACGAATATAATTTTTTTCATCACTTAATTTTTAGATTAATCACTTGTGTTTAAAACAAGGTCTAAATTAAGTGCGATTGTCAAGATAAAGAATGATTAAAATCAGTTATTGGTTATTTTAAGGCAATGATTTAGGTATTATAAGGCGAAAATTGTCTAATCATTCAATATTTTCAACGCAGTTTTTAAGCCTGTTCCCATTTCAAAAGGAAATTCACCTGCAAACAATGCACTTTCAATAGCGGCAATTACGGCAATAATATCGTTATTGTTTACGCTGCCCATATGTCCGACCCTAAAATACAATATCTTGTGCGAAGGCAATAATCCGCCGGCCAAAATAACATCGTTTTTTCCAATATGGCCCAAAAATGTGCTTCCGGTGATATTTTCGGGGAAATAAACCGCAGTTAGTGTATTGGCGGACAAACTTTTGTGAACGGGTAATAATTTTAATCCCAATGCAATCATCGCTTCGCGAAACGCAGACGCAATTTTTTGGTGACGTGAAAACCGGTGTTCCATACCTTCAGCAACAATTTGTTGCAGGCTCACTTCCAAGGCAGCAATCAGGTTTACGGGCGGCGTTCCAAAATAGGAGGGTTGTCGGTTTTCATACGCCTGCATAATTGGCAGCCAATTGTTGAAATCGGCATAATAATTACCCACAGGGGTTTTTCTGTTTTTAAAGACTTCCATGGCTTTTTGGGAAACAACCAGCAAGGCCAAGCCCGGAGGCACGCCAATTGCTTTTTGTGAAGCGGTTAGCACCACATCAATTCCCCAAGCTTCTTGTTGTATTTCTTCACCGGCAACCGAACATACGCCATCTAAAATGGAAAGCGTATCGTATTTTTTTGCCAGTTCAGCGATGGGTTTCGGATCAACCAAAACACCTGTTGATGTATCCACATGGGTGATGGTTATCAATTTATATTTTTTGGAAGCAAGTGCTTTTTCAATGTCTTCTAATGGAACAACATTTCCCGCATCCGAAGCCAATATAGTGACATTCGCCCCGTAGCGTTTTGAAATTTCGGCAAACCGTTCTCCAAAATACCCTGTTGAAATGACCAAAACTTGGTCGTTGGGTTCAATTAAATTGGCGGCCGCCATATCCATGGCAAAAGTTCCGGTTCCGGCCACAACAAATGGCTGTCCGGTTGATGTCTGCCAAACTTTTCGCATCAATGCGATGCAATTTCCGAAGGATTCAATAAAATTGGGAGCCACGTGGCTGGTGGTTGGAGCGCCCAATGCCTGCAATACTTTTGGTTCAAATTCAATAGGGCCGGGGATCATCAATAATTTTCTGCTTTTCATGGAGTGACTGTCTTTATTTAGTTCAAAAAGATTAAAGGCGTTGTTTAAAGTTATAGGTACCTGCCTGATATAGGTTGACTCATAAAAGTCAATTTATATAAGAACAAAGATAAGATTAATCAACAAGCATCAGCACAGCTCAGAAGAATTTAACGAATCTATAGCCAAAAAGTTTGAAAGCGGTCAATTAAGTGCAAAGCACAATAAATGAAGCGAAATTTAAAATTCGGCCAATTATTACATGTTAAACGCTTTTAATTTGCTAAACCAGTTGTTTAAAAATTCGTTTATTGAATCGGATAAACCAACGGCGAATCAGGTCCGATAGGAATTCCAAACAACATCCAAACAGCCAAAAGAGCTACCCAAATGATAAAAAATACAAAAGTATACGGTATCATAATAGAAATGATGGTTCCAATACCTGCATTTTTATCATAGCGCTGCATAAAGGCCACAATTAAGGCAAAATACGACATCATTGGAGAGATAATATTGGTCACAGAATCTCCGATACGATACACCAATTGCGTAAGCTCAGGGCTATAACCCAGCAACATAAACATAGGAATAAAAACCGGAGCCATAATGGTCCATTTTGCCGATGCGCTTCCCATTACCATGTTAATGATGGCGGTAAGGATCACAAAACCAACCATCAGCAAAATAGGGTGTAAGTTTACAGAGCCCAAAACATTGGCTCCTTCTATGGCAAAAATAAGTCCCAGATTTGTCCATTTAAAATAGGCTACAAATTGCGCCGCAAAAAACACCAAAACAATGTAGACACCTAAAGTTTCCATGGATTTGGACATGCCTTTAATTACATCACCGTCGTTTTTAATGGTTCCTGCTCCAATACC
>JAUSOJ010000170.1 GCA_030656195.1 Lutibacter sp. | reverse complement strand
AATATAAAAATTAGCTTTTTGCAATGAAAAACGAAACAACCAATACTTTTAATATTTAATATTTAACTTTTAATATAAAAATTAGCTTTTTTCACTGAAAAACGAAACAACCAATACTTTTAATATTTAATATTTAATATTTAACTTCTAATATAAAAATTCAACCTTTTTGCAATGAAAAACATAACAACCAATACTTTTAATATTTAATATTTAACTTTTAATATAACTGATGAGAATCATTCCCGCAATAGATATTATAGAAGGAAAATGTGTGCGATTGTCGAAAGGCGATTACAATACCAAGATCATTTACAATGAAAATCCGCTTGAAGTGGCTAAAATGTTTGAAAATCATGGTGTTAAGTATTTGCATTTGGTCGATTTAGATGGCGCAAAATCGAGCAAGATTGTCAATCACAAAATTTTGGAACAAATAGCAACAAAAACCAAATTGAAAATCGATTTTGGAGGCGGATTGAAATCGGATGCCGATTTAAAAATCGCTTTTGAAAGCGGTGCCAATCAAGTTACCGGAGGGAGTATCGCCGTTAAAAACAGGGAAATTTTCGAAAAATGGATTGCCGATTATGGCGCTGACAAAATTATATTAGGCGCTGACGCGAATAATGAAAAAGTAGCGGTTTCCGGCTGGCTGGAAGATTCCAAAGAAGATTTAATTCCTTTTATCAAGAATTATCAAAGCAAAGGAATTCAGTATGTAATTTGTACTGATATTGCCAAAGACGGAATGTTGGAAGGACCGAGTTTTAAGTTGTATAAGAAAATTTTAGTTGAAGCCAAAGGCATAAAACTCATTGCTTCGGGTGGAATTTCAACCTTTGATGAATTGCCAAAACTTGCTGAAATGGGTTGTGAAGGCACTATTATTGGAAAAGCAATTTATGAACACAAAATCAGTATGAAAGATATTGAGAATTATATTATTAATGATATTAAATATTAAATATTAGATATTAGATATTAGATATTTTTTACATAAGCACTAAAAATTTATCCTTTTTTGAAATGAAAAACAAAACAACCAATACTTTTAATATTTAATATTTAACTTTTAATATAAAAATCAGCTTTTTTGAAATGAAAAACGAAACAATCAATACTTTTAATATTGTACTTCTAATATTTAACTTTGCCAGATGTTAACAAAAAGAATTATTCCTTGCTTAGACATAAAAAACGGAAGAACCGTAAAAGGTGTTAATTTTGTCGATTTGCGCGATGCCGGAGATCCGGTTGAATTGGCAGAAATTTACGCACAAAATGGCGCCGATGAATTGGTTTTTTTGGATATTTCGGCAACGGAAGAAAAGCGTAAAACATTGGCTGAACTGGTGATGCGCGTTGCCCAAAAAATAAACATTCCGTTTACGGTCGGCGGTGGAATTTCCTCTGTAGAAGACGTGGAATTGTTGTTGAATTCGGGCGCCGATAAGGTTTCTATCAACTCTTCCGCAGTAAAGAATCCGCAATTGATCAATGAATTGGCAGCGAAATTTGGAAGTCAGTGCATTGTGGTTGCCATTGATGCAAAACAAATTGACGGAGCATGGATTGTACATTTGGTGGGCGGAAAAGTGCCGACAAACATTAAACTGTTCGATTGGGCCAAAGAAGTGGAACAACGCGGCGCAGGAGAAATTCTGTTTACTTCGATGGATCACGATGGCACAAAAAACGGATTTGCCAATGAAGCGTTGGCCAGGTTGGGAACTTTGGTGAATATTCCCATCATAGCCTCGGGAGGCGCAGGAATTATGCAACATTTTGTGGATACATTTAAAGATGGAAAAGCCGATGCAGCTTTGGCAGCAAGCGTGTTTCATTTCAAGGAAATCGAGATTTTGGATTTAAAAAAGGAACTTAAAAATAACGATATAGAAGTTCGGATTTAGCAAGGTACTTTGCGATTTCCGACTTTAAAACTTTCAACTAAAATAAGATGAACATAAATTTCAACAAAAATAACGACGGATTAATTCCAGCTATCATTCAAGATGCAACCACAAAAAATGTGTTGATGCTGGGTTATATGAATCAGGAAGCTTTTGACAAAACAATTGAAACGAACCAAGTGACCTTTTTCAGCAGAACCAAGAACAGGTTGTGGACAAAAGGCGAGGAAAGCGGTCATTTTTTAAACGTGGTTTCCGTACAAAATGACTGCGATCAAGATACCTTGCTGATTCAGGTAAATCCCGTTGGCCCAACCTGCCATAAAGGAACGGATACTTGCTGGGGTGAAAAAAACGATGCAACTTTTGGATTTTTGTCGCAACTGGAAGCAGTGATTAAAAGCAGGCGAGAAGCAGGCAATTCCGAAAAAAGTTATGTGGCTTCTTTGTTTGAAAAAGGCATCAACAAAATAGCCCAAAAAGTAGGCGAGGAGGCCATAGAAGTGGTGATTGAAGCCAAAGATGACAACGACGAATTGTTCGTAAACGAAAGTGCCGATTTGCTTTTTCATTACCTAATTTTGTTGCAGGCAAAAGGATTTACCTTGAAAGATATTGTGAAGGTTTTGGAGGAAAGACGGTAGATTTTAAATATATTAAATATTAGAAGTTAGATATTAGAAGTTAAATATTAAATATTAGATATTAGATATTAGAAGTTAGATATTAGATATTAGAAGTTAAATGTTAGATATTAAATAATAGATATTAAAAGTTCTAAAAATAAAAACCCGCAACTCAATATAAAAACAGTAATGGACACAATTTCAAAATCGACTTTAAATTTTTTAATATCGCTGAAAGCCAATAACAATCGTGAATGGTTCAATGCGAACAAAACAATGTTTGACGCGGAGCAAAAAAAAGTGAAAGCTTTCTATAATGCAGTGATGGAGCGTTTAAAAGCTTCCGACCTTATTGAAAGCGTAAAAATATTCAGGATTTACAGGGATGTGCGTTTTTCAAAAAACAAGCTGCCTTTTAAATCGCATTTTGGCGGACAGTTTACCCGGGCAACGAATAAATTGCGCGGCGGATACTATTTGCATATCAGTCCGGGAGAAAGTTTTTTGGCTGGCGGATTTTGGGAACCGAATAAGGAAGATTTGGCACGCATCAGAAAAGAATTTGAAGAAGATGCCACTGAAATTCGGGCGATTGTAAACACGGCCGATTTTAAAAAGCATTTCGGAAAATTGCAGGGTGATGCCGTAAAATCGGCACCGAGAGGGTTTGATAAAAATCACCCGAACATAGATTTAATACGGCTAAAACAATTTATTGTGTCGCGTGAATTTACCGATGATGAAGTGTTGACCCCAAACTTTTTAAATGAAGTTGTCGCTTCTTTTGTGGCCATGCGACCGTATTTGGATTATATGAGCGACGTGCTGACCACCGATTTAAACGGCGAATCATTGGTTGGTTAAATTTTAAATATTAGAAGTTAAATATTAGAAGTTAAATATTAGAAGTTAAATATGAGTAGTAAAATATGAGTAGTAAAAAGTTAGAAGTTATATGTTACATGTTATAAGTTTTTTCTTGTAAAAGCTATTTTAATTTCAATTAAACTCACTTTATCCAGTTGTACAACATTTGGAAAAAAAGAAAAAATAAACGAAATTTACATAAAATATAAAGTTATGACAGGAATTGAAACTATAAAAAATAATTTGATAGACCGAATTTTAGCTACGAGAAATGAAAAATTACTGCAAGCAATTAGTAATATTTTTGAATCTACTCAGTCGGATGATATGGTTTCTTTATCATCGGAGCAAATCGAAATGCTTTTAATGAGTGAAAAAGATATTGAAACCGGGAATTTCATTTCTGAGTCGGAATTAGATGAATCAGACTCTAAATGGCTGAATTAACTATTTTTTGGACTAACACAGCAATTAAACAGCGAAACTTCACTTTTGAATACTGGAATGAGAGAAATAAAAGCACTGCTTATTCTAAAAAACTCAATTTAAGTATTAAAGAAAGAATTAACATATTAAAAACAAATCCTGAATTGGGAAAAAAAACTGAGTTTAACAATACTCGAGTTATTACATTAGGACATTATAGTATTCTTTACAAAATATTCGATTCAAAAATTATTATAACGGGTTTTTGGGATAACAGACAAAATCCGGAAAAATTATTAAAATTTATAATTCAAGCATAAGATGCTGTAAAATAAACCATTGGCCAATAAAAAAAGCTGTTTGAAATTCATTTCAAACAGCTTTTTTTTATTAGTTTTAATCGAACATTTAACATATAACATTCAACATTCAACATTCAACATTTAACGTATAACATTTAACGTATAACATTAACATCCAATAAATCCTTTAAAATTATTCCACCAAAACCCAATCGCCTTTATCAATTAAAGGAATGGCCTGTTTGTATTTTACCGATTTGTTTTCTCCAGAAAGTACGTGTTTAATGGTCACTTGTTCGTTTCTTCCAATTTTTCGCTCGGTACGCACAATCGTTTCAACTACTTTTGGCGCTTGCGTTTGGTTGGTTTGTTGATTTGGTGCCGCACTGCCATATTCTTCCTTGCTCAATTGCACTTTTTCACGTTTCTGTTCTCTTGCCGGTAAAACGCGCGTTGAATCTTGCGAAGGCAATTCGCCTTTAAACAAGAACGACAGCACTTCTTTATTCACTTTGTCGAGCATCCCGTTAAACAGTTCAAAGGATTCGAATTTGTAAATTAAAAGCGGATCTTTTTGCTCGTAAGTGGCATTTTGAACTGATTGTTTCAGCTCATCCATTTGACGTAAATGATCTTTCCAGGTATCATCAATAATGGCAAGCGTGATATTTTTTTCAAAATCGGTCACCAACTCTTTACCGCCAGTTTCATAGGCTGTTTTTAAATTGGTGATTACTTTTAATTCTTTTGTGCCATCGGTAAAAGGAACCACAATGCGTTCATATTTTTCGCCGTGATTTTCATAAACATCTTTAATGACCGGAAAAGCAGCTTTGGCATTTCTTTCCAGTTTTTCTTTGTAATGTTTGTAAACCACGTCAAAAAGCTGATCGGTCAATTCTTGTTCCGTGCCCGATTTAAATTCTAATTCTTTAAAAGGAGCCGTGGTTGAAGAAAAACGAACCAATTCAAATTCGAAATTCTGATAATCATTGGTTGGTTTATTTTCCCTGATCAATAAGTTACAGGTATCATAAATCATATTGACGATATCTACCTGCAAACGGTCTCCGTAAAGTGCGTGGCGACGGCGTTTGTAAACAACTTCTCTTTGTGAATTCATCACATCATCATATTCCAGCAAACGTTTACGAACCCCAAAGTTGTTTTCTTCCACTTTGCGTTGCGCGCGTTCAATGGATTTTGAAATCATGGAGTGCTGAATCACTTCACCTTCCTGAAGTCCCATTCTGTCCATCATTTTAGCGATCCGTTCAGATCCGAACAATCGCATTAAATTGTCTTCCAATGATACATAAAATTGTGAAGAACCCGGATCTCCTTGTCTACCTGCTCTACCTCGCAACTGTCTGTCTACACGACGCGAATCGTGTCGCTCAGTACCCACAATGGCCAAACCTCCGGCTTTTTTAACTTCATCGGAAAGTTTGATGTCCGTTCCACGACCCGCCATGTTGGTGGCTATGGTCACAACGCCCGAGTTTCCTGCTTCAGCAACAATATCCGCTTCCCTTTTATGAAGTTTCGCGTTTAATACGTTGTGTTTTATTTTTCTGATGGTCAGCATACGGCCCAGCAATTCGGAAATTTCTACGGATGTTGTTCCCACCAATACCGGTCGGCCCAAATTCACCAAGTTTTCAATTTCTTCAATAACGGCATTGTATTTTTCACGTTTGGTTTTGAAAACCAAATCTTCACGGTCATCCCGAACCAATTTTCGGTTGCTCGGAACCTCAATCACATCCAATTTGTAAATTTCCCAGAATTCCCCTGCTTCCGTAACAGCAGTTCCTGTCATACCCGCCAATTTTCGGTACATTCTAAAGTAATTTTGAAGTGTGACCGTTGCATAAGTTTGCGTGGCAGCTTCAATTTTTACGTTTTCTTTAGCTTCAATGGCCTGATGCAATCCGTCAGAGTATCGACGGCCTTCCATAATACGGCCGGTTTGCTCATCAACAATCTTAATTTTATCTTCCATAATCACATACTCAATATCTTTTTCAAATAAAGTGTATGCTTTAAGCAATTGATTCATGGTATGAATGCGCTCGCTTTTGATGCTGAAATCTCTGTACAATGCTTCTTTTTTCGCAGTTAAAACTTCAGGAACGTCGTTTTCGCGTTCAAGTTGTGCGATTTCCGTGCTTAAATCGGGTAATATGAAGAAATTTTCATCGCCGTCATCACCCGACAAAAAGGTAATTCCTTTATCTGTTAACTCAATGGAATTGTTTTTTTCATCAATCACAAAATACAGCGCTTCATCAATTTTAGGCATTTCACGGTTGTTATCCTGCATATAATGGTTTTCCGTTTTTTGCAAGAGTTGTTTGTTGCCTTCCTGACTTAAAAATTTGATTAAAGCCTTGCTTTTTGGCAATCCCCTAAAAACGCGAAGCAATAAAAATCCGCCTTCCTTGGTGTCGCCTTCACTGATTAATTTTTTTGCTTCGGCCAAAACAGCGGTTAAATAATTTCTTTGGATAGAAACAATCTTGTCCACACTCGGTTTTAACTCGTTAAATTCGTGGCGGTCGGCATTGGCTGTTGCGCCGGAAATAATTAAAGGCGTACGTGCATCATCAATCAAAACAGAATCGACCTCATCCACAATGGCATAATTGGCCGGACGTTGCACCAAATCGTTTGGAGAATGCGCCATATTATCACGCAAATAATCAAAACCAAACTCGTTGTTTGTGCCGTAAGTAATGTCGGCATTGTAGGCTTTTCTTCGCGCATCTGAATTTGGTTCGTGGTGGTCAATACAATCAACCCTCAATCCGTGGAATTCATAAATTGGTCCCATCCATGCAGCATCACGTTTTGCCAAATAATCGTTTACGGTCACCAAGTGCACGCCTTTTCCGGTAAGTGCATTTAAATATACCGGCAAGGTAGAAACCAAGGTTTTTCCTTCACCCGTCATCATTTCGGCAATTTTCCCCTGATGCAATACCGATCCTCCAATAAGTTGCACATCGTAGTGAATCATATCCCAGGTCACTTCTTTTCCTTGGGCATCCCATTTATTGGCCCAAATGGCTTTGTCGTTTTCAAGGACAATATTGTCGCGTGTGGCTGAAAGTTCACGGTCAAACGGGGTTGCCGTAACTTCAATAAATTTATTTTGGGTAAAGCGCTTTGCAGTTTCTTTAACAACAGCAAAGGCTTCGGGCATAATTTCATTCAATGTTTTTTCTGAAGCGCGGTATAAATCATCTTCCAGATTGTCAATTTCACCGTAAATTTCTTCTTTACGGTCTATATTGGCATCAACGACTTCTTCTTTTAATTTATTGATTTTTGAAGTATATTGCTTGGTGTCATCCGCTATTATTTGCTTAAAGTAAGCTGTTTTTTCTCGTAATTGATCGTTTGTAAGGTTGGTGATATCTTTTTCAAAAGCATTTACTTTGGCAACAATCGGTTGCAGCAATGCCAAATCTCTTTTGTTTTTATCTCCAACAAAAATTTTAAGAACTGAATTTATGATACTCATAATATAGGTGTCAAATTTTTTATAATGATATGTAAAACTTCTGTATTTTACATTGTTATTTAATAACCGGTAAAGTTAATTTTTTTAATTTAAATTGTTTTAATTCTGTCTTAAATTATAACAGACTAAGCAAAAAAAAAAGTCTCGTTAGAGACTTTTTAGCAATGGTATTTTTTAATATTCATCTTCGTTCCAAAGATAATCTTCTTCTGAAGGGTA
>JAUSOJ010000165.1 GCA_030656195.1 Lutibacter sp. | reverse complement strand
TGTATTTGCATATTCTATGATAAAAACCAAGTAAAAAATAATAAAAAATCAATTCAATTGAAATTTGCATTTAACCGCAAAGACGCAAAGAAAAAAACGCAAAGTGCCTTTGTTTTGGTTAACATTTGATTACGCCATTTTCAAAATCGTAAATCAAAAATCAGATATCATAAATCAATTTGCGTTAAGGATAGAGCCCTTCGGCTGCGCTCAGGGTAAACTTTCTGTTTGAGCTCTCCCGTTTTTACGGGATGCGAGTAGCGAAAGCCTGACCCGCCAGCTGGCGGGGAACGCCCTACAAAATCGCCGGCAAGCCCTATAAAAATGGGGGAAAGCCCAAAAAACTAAAATTTATTTATTGCCGACTGGGCAGAATTGCAAACATTTAAACTTGTCGCATTTTCAAACCCTTATTTCGTTATATTTGCGCTAAATAACGAGAAAGGAAAACGACGCATGAAAAACATCAGAAATTTTTGCATTATCGCACATATTGACCACGGAAAAAGCACGCTTGCCGACAGGTTATTGAGTTTTACAGGAACCACAACGGCACGTGAAGAACAAGCCCAGCTGCTGGACAGTATGGATTTGGAACGTGAACGCGGCATTACCATAAAAAGCCACGCCATTCAAATGGAATATATGTATGAAGGCGAAAATTATATTTTAAATTTAATTGACACGCCGGGCCACGTAGATTTTTCTTACGAAGTTTCCCGGTCTATTGCCGCCTGTGAAGGTGCTTTGTTAATTGTTGATGCCGCGCAAAGCATTCAGGCACAAACCATTTCCAATCTCTATTTGGCCTTGGAGCACGACTTAGAAATCATTCCAATTTTAAATAAAGTCGATTTGCCAAGTGCGAATCCGGAAGAAGTTACTGATGATATTGTTGATTTGCTGGGTTGTGACTATGAAGATGTGATTCACGCAAGCGGAAAAACGGGATTTGGCGTTGCAGATATTTTAAAAGCGATTATTGAAAAAATTCCTGCCCCAAAAGGCGATGTAAACGCCCCATTGCAGGCATTAATCTTTGACTCTGTTTACAATTCCTATCGTGGTGTGGAAACTTATTTCAGGGTTTTTAACGGAGAAATTAAAAAAGGGCAGCGCATAAAATTTATGGCAACGGGCAACGAATACAATGCCGATGAAGTTGGTACCTTAAAATTAACGCAAGTTGCAAAACAAAGCGTAAAAGCTGGTGATGTAGGTTATTTGATCACGGGCGTAAAAACCGCTGTTGAAATTAAAGTTGGTGACACCATCACCGACGCCTTAAATCCGACTGATAGCAAAATTGATGGTTTTGAAGATGTAAAACCCATGGTATTTGCAGGTATTTATCCGGTTGATACCGATGAATATGAAGAGCTTCGATCATCTATGGAAAAATTGCAGTTGAACGATGCCTCTTTGGTGTTTGTTCCTGAAAGCTCCGCAGCATTGGGATTTGGTTTTAGATGTGGATTTTTGGGAATGCTGCATTTGGAAATTATTCAGGAAAGATTGGAACGCGAGTTTGATATGACGGTAATTACCACCGTTCCAAACGTATCGTACCACGCATTTAGCAACAAACATCCGGAGGTTCCAATTTTAGTGAACAATCCGACCGATTTGCCCGAACCTTCAAAATTAAACAGGGTTGAAGAACCTTATATAAAAGCAAGCATTATCACCAAATCCGATTTTATTGGACAGGTAATGAGTTTGTGTATTGAAAAACGCGGACAAATCACCAATCAGACTTATTTAACGCCTGAGCGCGTTGAACTAACTTTTGAAATGCCTTTGGCTGAAATTGTTTTCGATTTTTATGACCGATTAAAAACGGTTTCTAAAGGATATGCCTCTTTTGATTATCACCCTATTGGATTGAGAACTTCAAGATTGGTAAGGCTTGATATTTTATTGAATGGAACCGTTGTGGATGCACTTTCTTCTTTGATTCATACCGACAATGCGTATCATATCGGTAAAAAAATGTGTGAAAAACTGCGACAGTTAATTCCGCGCCAACAATTTGACATTCCGATTCAGGCGGCAATTGGCGCTAAAATTATTTCGCGTGAAACGGTGAAAGCACTTCGGAAAGATGTGACCGCAAAATGTTATGGCGGTGATATTTCGCGTAAACGAAAACTGCTGGAAAAACAAAAGAAAGGTAAAAAACGCATGAGACAAGTTGGAAACGTTGAAATTCCGCAAGAGGCATTTATGGCCGTTTTAAAATTAAACGATTAAATCCCATCCCCGGCCCCTGCCGCGGCAGGCAAGCTATCCCCAAGGGAAGGGAGATTAAGCGCTTTCCCCAGCTCAAGCTATTGTGTGGATGAAAAATTTATAAACTAAAAAAGCACCGTTTTCACGGTGCTTTTTTATGAATTTTGAAGAAATTATTCTCCGTGCATCCACTCTTTTTTACCCATTAATTGATCTTCATTTTCTACATGTTCTTCATCTAGAATACAACAATCAACCGGACATACTGAAGCACATTGTGGTTCATCGTGAAAACCTTTACACTCTGTACATTTATCAGTTACAATAAAATAAAATTCATCAGATATTGGTTCATTTCTTTTATCGGCATCAACTTGTTTGCCATTTGGTAAAGTTATCATACCTTTTAAAGCAGTTCCATCTGAGTACGACCAATCTCCATCTGGTTCGTATATTGCATTGTTTGGACATTCTGAAATACATGCATCACAATTAATGCATTCATCTGTTATTCTAATAGCCATGATTTGTAATTTTTATTATTTAATTATTGAACAAAATTATATAAAATTTATGCAAGACTAGGTGACAAAAGTCATTTCCTCTTTAAAAAAGTAAATATACCTTTGGGACTTTATGTTGGACTTACAATAATTTTCAATAAATTTAAACAAAATTTTTTAATTTACATCAATTATGATTACAACTAAAACAATTCTTCAACCTGAGGTACTGGAAGCAGTAGTTGTCAGGTTTGTTGGAGATTCAGGAGACGGAATGCAGTTAACAGGAACCCAGTTTACTGATACCTCGGCAATGTTTGGTAATGATATTGCAACTTTCCCCAACTATCCTTCCGAAATTAGAGCTCCACAAGGAAGTTTATATGGTGTTTCAGGATTTCAGGTTCACATTGGAAGCGTAGAAATAAGTACCCCTGGAGACAATGTGGATTTATTGGTTGCCATGAACCCCGCTGCTTTAAAAACCAATTTATATGCCGTAAAGCCGGGTCACACCATTATTGTGGACACGGATTCCTTTACAAAGAAAAATTTAGACAAAGCAGAATATAAAAACAATCCGTTAGAAGACGGAAGCCTGGAAAACTACCGCGTTATTCAGGTTGATATGACTTCAATGACCAAAGAAGCCTTAAAAGATGTGGAAGGATTGGACAACAAATCGATTACCCGAAGCAAAAATATGTTTTCTTTGGGAATGGTTTATTGGATGTACGATCGTTCATTAGAACATACGGTTGATTTTTTCAATAAAAAATTTAAAGGAAAACCGCATTTAATTGAAGCAAATACAAAAGTGCTGAATGCCGGTTATTATTTTGCCGAAACGTTGGAATTGATTCCAAATGCCTATACAATTTCCCCTGCTAAAATGGTACCGGGAACTTATAGAATTATCGGCGGAAATACCGCTACTGCCTGGGGACTTTTGGCCGCTGCAGAAAAATCTGGTTTAGAATTATTTTTAGGCTCATACCCTATTACGCCAGCTACCGATATATTACACGAGCTTGTTAAACACAAACATTTTGGCGTAAAAGCTTTTCAGGCAGAAGACGAAATAGCTGGAGTTACTTCAGCCATTGGCGCTGCATTTGCCGGTGATTTAGCGATTACCACAACTTCAGGTCCAGGATTGGCATTAAAAGGCGAAGCTATTGGCCTGGCGATGATGGTTGAACTGCCTTTGGTTATTATTAATGTACAACGTGGCGGACCTTCAACTGGATTGCCAACAAAAACAGAGCAATCAGATTTATTGCAAGCGATGTACGGAAGAAACGGTGAAAGTCCTGTTATTGTGATTGCCGCAAGCACACCTGCAAACTGCTTTAATTTTGCTTATGAAGCGGCCCGACTTGCTTTGGAACATATGACTCCGGTAATATTATTGACAGACGGATATATTGCCAACGGTTCTGCACCTTGGAAAATTAGATCTGTTGCTGATATGCCAGAAATTAAAAACCACAAGGTTACAGAAATCAAAGAAAATTGGAGTCCGTATGACCGAGATGAAAAAACTTTGGCGCGTAATTGGCCAGTTCCTGGAACACCGGGAATGGAACACAGAATAGGCGGATTGGAAAAAGACCGTGTAACGGGCAACATTTCTTATGAACCTAAAAACCATGAGGAGATGACGCATATTAGGGCAGAAAAAGTCAGACTTGTTGAAAATAACATTCCTGAATTAAAAACAGAATTTGCTGAATCGGGTGATTTATTGGTCATTGGATGGGGCGGAACTTACGGTTCTTTACATTCTGCCGTTAAACAAATAAGTGATGAAGGCTACAAAAATATTGGATTTGCACATTTTAATTATATCAATCCAATGCCAAAAAACACGGAAGAAATTTTATCTAAATACAAAAAAATAATAGTTTGTGAATTAAATGCTGGTCAATTTTCTTCTATTTTGAAAACCAGATTCCCAAAATTTGAATTTTCTCAACACAACAAAATTCAAGGATTGCCATTCTCTAACGACGAACTAGTTCAACAATTTAAATTATTGGTATAATTATGGAAACTACAACAGCTGTAAAAAAATATACATTCAAAGATTTTACAAGTGATCAAGAAGTTAGGTGGTGTCCTGGCTGTGATGATTACGTGGTTTTGCGGTCTATGCAAAAAGCACTTCCTGAAATGGGCGTTAATAAAGAAGACGTTGTGTTTATTTCAGGGATCGGATGCTCATCACGTTTTCCATATTATATGAGCACTTACGGAATGCACACCATTCACGGCAGAGCACCCGGAATTGCTTCAGGCGTAAAATTGGCGAATCCCAACTTAAGTGTTTGGATTATGACCGGTGACGGAGATTCAATGGCCATTGGAGGAAATCATTTTATTCATTTATTAAGAAGAAACATCGATTTAAATATGGTGATGTTTAACAATGAAATCTATGGTTTAACCAAAGGACAGTTTTCTCCAACTTCGCTTATAGGCCAAAAAACAAAATCATCTCCATACGGAAACACCCAACCTCCTTTTTCTCCAGGTGAATTGGCTTTGGGCGCCAATGCACGTTTCTTCGCAAGAATTGGCGGCAACAATCCGAAAGATATGACCCAGATTTTTATTGATGCACATAAATTTAAAGGAACTTCGTTAATTGAAATACTTCAAAACTGTGTGATATTTAATGATGGATGTTTTGACGAGGTCACCGATAAAGAGGTAAAAGAAGATATGCAAATTTTTCTTGAACACGGAAAACCAATGATTTTTGGAAAAAACAAAGACAAAGGTTTGGTGTTAAATAAATTGAAACTGGAAGTGGTAACCATTGGCGAAAATGGCGTAACGCAAGAAGATATTTTGGTTCACAATGCCAAAGAAGAAGACAAAACACTTCATCAAATGCTTGTGAGACTGGAATATCCTTTAGCCACAGGAATTATCAGAAGTTTTACTGATGTTACCTTGGAAGAAAGAGAAGATGCCCTAACTGCACAGGTGAAAGCAAATTCTAAATTCAAGAAAACAGACGACCTTTTCTTCTCAGGAGAAACATACGAGGTTAAGTAATAAAAACATGAAAAATAGCTGATTAATGTCAGCTATTTTTTTTTTTAAAACCATAATTTTGTCCACCAATTAAAAAGTATATAAAAAATGGGTTCAGAAGCCATCATTGTATTTTTACTCGCAGCCATTGTACTGGTTGCCGGTGCAAACTTTTTATCAAATTTAATATCACATAAATCTGATAATCCCCAAAAAAGAGAACCGTACGAATGCGGAATTCCAACCATTGGTCCAACTTGGATTCAATTTAAAGTTGGGTATTATCTTTTTGCCATTCTTTTCTTGATATTTGATGTCGAAATTATATTTTTAGTGCCTTGGGCAGTAGTTTATAAAGAAGTGGGCACTGTTGCTTTGGTAGAAATTATCATATTCCTGCTCATATTGGGGTTGGGATTGTTATACGCATACAAAAAACGAGCTTTACAATGGGAGTAGATAAAAAAAGATATTTAAGCCAGCTTGAAGAAGAAGGATTAAAACAAGTTGTTCCTGCCGATTTTCCCGGAAAAATAATTCCTGGAGGTAATGGCGGAAACATTGTGGTAACCACTTTAGACAGTGTTATCAACTGGGGACGCGCAAATTCACTTTGGTCGTTGTACTTTGGAACCAGCTGTTGCGCCATAGAAATGATGCAAACAGGTGCCGCAAAACACGATTATTCAAGATTTGGATTTGAGGTTGCAAGAGCTTCAGCACGACAAGCAGATTTAATTATCATTGCCGGAACCATTGTAAACAAAATGGGACCTGTGTTAAGACGTTTGTACGATCAAATGGCCGAACCAAAATATGTAATCGCTATGGGCGCTTGCGCTATTTCGGGCGGACCGTTTTACTACAATTCATATTCGGTTATTAAAGGTGCCGACCACGTAATTCCGGTTGACGTTTATGTTCCTGGCTGTCCGCCAAGACCAGAAGCTTTATTGGAAGGAATGATTATGCTTCAACAAAAAATTAAAACTGAAAACATGGCCAAAAAGGTAAATCCTATTGATGGTTTTGATGAAGGAAAATAATTTGTATTAAATCATAAAAGACCATGACAAACGAAGATTTACAAAATATAATTACCGGTTTGGGAACCGATTTGGAATTTACGACCGAAGCGTCTGAATTTCTGAATGTTATCGTTCCTAAAGAACAACTTCACAGTATTTGCAGTCAGTTAAAATCGCATCCCGAATTAAAATTTGATTATGCATTTTGCATAACAGGTATGGATTGGGTTCCTGCATTGGGCGTTATTTACCATTTAAATTCAACGGAATTAAAACATGAGATCGTTGTAAAGGTAATGGTTGAGGATCGTGAAAATCCAACCTTGGATTCCGTTCACGACATTTGGCAAACAGCAGATTTTCATGAATTGGAAATATTCGATTTTTTCGGCATAAAATTCAACAACCATCCAAAATTAAGACGCATTTTTTTAACGCCGGAGTGGGAAGGTTTTCCGTTGCGGAAAGATTATGTTGATGAAGCAAATATGATTATTAAATAGCCTTATAATGACTGACCAACAAGCACAAAATAAAATAAAAACTGAAGAGTATTTTATTAATATGGGCCCTCAACACCCGGCAGCTCACGGGGTGTTACGATTAATTTTAACCATTGACGGCGAAATCATAAAAAATGTAGAACCAGATTTGGGCTACATACACCGCTCTATCGAAAAAATGTGCGAACGCGACAGTTATCAGCAAATCGTTCATTTAACAGACAGAATGGATTATTTGTCGTCACACATCAACAATGAAGCAGTTTGTTTAACCGTTGAAAAAGGACTTGAAATTGAAGTTTCCGACAGGGTTAAAGTAATCAGGACAATTATAGATGAGTTAACCCGTATTGCTTCTCACTGTTTATGGTGGGGCGTAATGGGAATGGATTTAGGTGCATTAACCTCGTACTTTTATGCATTTAGGGATCGCGAAATGATCAATGATATTTTTGAAGAAACCTGTGGCGCCCGATTAACCATGAATTACAATGTTCCTGGCGGATTGATGTTTGACATTCATCCTAATTTTGTAAAACGCACCAAAGATTTTATCACCCATTTTAAAACCAAGATTCCTGAATACGATCGTTTGCTGACCGGCAATGTGATTTTTCAAAAAAGAACCAAAGGTGTTGGTATCCTTACCAAAGAAGATGCTATTTCTTTTGGGGTTTCTGGTCCAACAGCAAGAGCTTCAGGGTTTTCAAGCGATGTGAGAAAACACCATCCATACAGTGCTTATGACCGCGTTAATTTTAAAGAAATATTATTTACTGAAGGCGATACTTTTGCACGTTATCAGGTAAGAATGATGGAATTATGGGAATCTATTTCAATCATTGAACAATTGATTGACAACATTCCTGAAGGTGAAACAAAAGCAGCCACAAAAGCAGTAATCAAATTGCCAAAAGGTGAATTTTACCAAAGAGTTGAAACAGCAAGAGGTGAACTAGGCGTTTATATAAACAGTACGGGAAACAAAAACCCATACCGCGTAAAATTCCGCTCACCAGGATTTTCTAATTTATC
The DNA here is from genome assembly GCA_030656195.1 of Lutibacter sp. Classification (GTDB taxonomy): domain Bacteria; phylum Bacteroidota; class Bacteroidia; order Flavobacteriales; family Flavobacteriaceae; genus Lutibacter. The sequence continues at coordinate 4,983 of JAUSOJ010000165.1, read as the reverse complement.
TGTTTTAAATCACATTTCAAAAGACGTATTGATAGGCGATTTGGTCGCTACAATGGCTTCATTTGATTTTGTAATTCCTGATATAGACCGTTAATCAAAGACCATGAATTTTACACAAATGATTATTCCATTAAACATCACAAAAACAATCTCAGATTGGATTTATTCAATAATGCCAGAAACAGCGGCAAGTTATACCATTATGGTTATCATTGCGGTTGCTTACTTGGCGTTATTCGCTGTAGCAGGTTTGTATTTAGTGCTTCTAGAACGTAAAGTTGCCGCTTGGTTTCAATTGCGTATTGGACCAAACAGAGTTGGGCCCTGGGGACTATTACAAACAATGGCCGATGCTTTAAAACTGGTTTCAAAAGAATTGACAAGCACCATAAAAATCGATAAATTTTTATACAATTTAGCGCCTTATTTTGTGATTGTTTCCGCATTAATGGCGATGGCCGTTTTTCCGTTTTCAGAACAATTCCAGGCATTCGACATTAATATTGGGGTCTTTTTCTTAATTGCAATATCATCAATAGGCGTTATCGGAATTTTGTTGGCCGGTTGGTCGAGCAACAACAAATACGCTTTAATTGGCGCTATGAGAAGCGGCTTGCAAACCATCAGTTATGAATTATCGGTTGGTCTTTCCATTTTAACTATGGTATTGTTAACAGGTACTTTACAACTTTCAGAAATAATAGAAGCGCAACGCACCGGAGGATGGCTTATTTTACAAGGCCATGTTCCTTCAATCATCGCTTTTATGATTTTTATGGTTGCAGGAACTGCCGAAACAAACCGAGCGCCATTTGATTTGGTGGAAGCTGAATCGGAATTGGGAGCCGGTTTCCATACAGAATATTCGGGAATGAAATTCGCCTATTTTTTCTTGGCAGAATTTATAAATATGTTTATCATCTCTTCCATCGCTGTGGTCTTATTTTTTGGAGGCTGGTTATCTCCTTTCGGAATCACAGAAAATATTGCCTGGTTTCCTCAGGTATTCTGGTTTTTAATTAAAGTTTTGGGACTCATATTTTTGATGATGTGGTTTAGATGGACTTTCCCAAGATTAAGAGTAGACCAATTATTAACCCTCGAATGGAAATATTTATTGCCTTTAAATTTGATGAATATCGTGTTGATGGCAATTGTGATATGGCTGAACTGGACAATTTAATAAATGAAATGCACCTAAAATGAGTTATTTTTCAGATATATATAAAGGAATAAAAACCTTGCTGACAGGGATGTCGGTTACAGGAGGCTATTTTATTCGCGCAAGAAAAGGCGCAATTACGCAACAATATCCCGACAACCGAGAAACCCTTAAAATGTTTGATCGTTTTAGAGGTGAAGTGGTAATGCCGCATGATGCCGATAATCGTCATTATTGCACCGGCTGCCAATCTTGCGAAATCGCTTGTCCGAATGGTTCCATAGAAATTATTTGGGACAGGGCCGTTGACCCGGAAACAGGAAAAAAGAAGAAAAAAATAGACAAACACATTTACCATTTATCGATGTGTACCATGTGTGGTTTGTGCATTGAAGCTTGTCCGACCGACGCCATTGTTTGGGCTCCTAATTTTGAGAATTCTGTGTACGACAGAAGCGCATTAACTAAAGTTTTAAACCAGCCAGGTTCATCTGTTTTAGACGGAATAGAAGATTAATATTATGGAAACAATTATATTTTACATACTCGCAGCAATCATTATTTTATTTGCCGTTGCTTCAGTAACCAGCAGAAAAATTTTAAGGGCAGTTATTTACTTGCTTTTTGTGTTAATAGGGATTGCCGGACTTTATTTTTTGGTTGATTACAACTTTTTAGCTGCCATTCAACTTACGGTTTATGGAGGCGGAATTATTGTGTTGTTCATTTTTGCCGTGTTGCTTATTCATCATGTTGAACTTGAATTGGAAAAAACAGCTTTAAAGAAAAAACTTATTGCAGGCGCTCTAAGTGCTGCGGGATTAGCCGTAACGCTTTGGGCAATTTCAACCTACCCTTTTCCGGTTACAGACACTTATACTTCCATCGAAGTTGCTGATATAGGTCTATTATTATTGAGTTATGAAGATGGCGGATTTATATTGCCGTTTGAAGTAATTAGTGTGCTGCTGGTTGCTGTGATGATAGGCGCCATTGTAATCGCGAAAGGAAGTCGATTGTCGGAAGACAGAAGTCGGAAGACAGAAGTCGGAAGTCAGAAGACGGAAGTGAAAAATTAACTTAAAGGAGACGGAAGACAGAAGACCGAAGACCGAAGTAAAAAATTAACTTAAAGGAGACGGAAGTCAGAAGACGGAAGTGAAAAATTAATATAAAAATGGAAATAGGATTTAAGTTTGAGAAATTAATTATATGGCAAAAAGCTATGGATTTTGGGGAGGAAATTGATGTCCTGTCTAAAAGTTTTCCGGCGAATGAAGTTTTCAATTTAACTTCACAAATAAAAAGAGCTGTAGATTCAATTGCTTTAAATATTTCCGAAGGTGCTATTGGACAAACAAATCCAGAATTTAAAAAATTTATGGGTTATTCAATTCGTTCTTTGGCTGAGGTTGTGACCTGTTTGCATAAAGCTTCCAGAAGAAAATTCATTACCGAAATAGAATTTAATCAACAATATGAAAACGCTTTCAATTTAATGAATATGATGGTCGCATTTAAAAAGAAAATACAATGAAAAAACTTCCGACTTCGGACTTCGGTCTTCTGACTATTAAAAACAACAAACTATGATCGCAGGAATTAGCATTTACGATATTTTAACCCTCACAAGCATCTTATTTTTTATAGGAGTTTACGGGTTTTTTACAAGAGAAAACTTGATAACGGTATTGATGTCAGTTGAATTGATTTTAAACGCTTCAGCCGTAAATTTTGTGTTGATCAACACTTATTTGTATCCGGATTTACTTCAGGGCGCTGTGTTTTCAATTTTTATTATTGCCTTGGCCGCTGCGGAAACAGCGTTGGCCATTGCCATTATTATCAATTTGTACAAACTCATTTACTCTGTTGAAGTGAAGGATACGGAAACCATGAAATATTAACGGGTTTTAGTAAAAAAATAAATAGACAAAAAATTTAAATTATAAAAAATGGATTTTAGTTATACCATATTAATTCCTCTGATTCCTTTAGCGCTATTTCTGATTTTAGGATTGTTCAGCAAAAAAATACCAGCTTCAATTTCGGGTTGGTTAGGCTCATTGGGTTTAGGAACTTCGTTTGCATTGTCGTTATATACTGCTTACCATTATTTTATGGACGGCAAACTGGAAGGCGTTTATCAAACCTTTATTTATAAACAAACCTGGTTGGTGTTTACCGATAAATTGCATATCGATTTAGGTGTGCTTATTGATCCAATCTCTGTAATGATGATGGTTGTGGTGACCACCATTTCTTTTATGGTTCATTTATACAGCCGAGGTTATATGCACGGAGATGACGGTTATACCCGATTCTTCTCCTATTTGGCCTTGTTTAGCTTTTCGATGTTAGGATTGGTGATGGCAACTAACTTGTTCCAAATGTATATTTTTTGGGAATTGGTTGGTGCGTCCTCTTTTTTATTGATTGGTTATTATTACACAAAACCATCTGCAGTGGCTGCCGCAAAAAAAGCATTTATTGTAACGCGTTTCGCCGATTTAGGTTTCTTGTTAGGCATACTTTTAATCAGTTATTATACAGGAACTTTCGATTTTCAGGACTTAACCAGTCAGGAGGGAATGCTGATTGCCGGTTGGGGCGCTTCCGCATCCTTTATGGGATTGTCGGTGTTCACCTGGGGACTGATTTTAATTTATATGGGTGGTGTCGGTAAATCGGCCATGCTTCCTTTCCATATTTGGTTACCGGACGCGATGGAAGGTCCAACACCAGTTTCAGCTTTAATTCACGCAGCAACCATGGTGGTTGCCGGTGTGTATTTAGTAGCGCGGTTATTTCCGGCTTTCTATTTTGTGGATGGCGGATTTGCCTTACAAGTCGTCGCTTATGTGGGCGCAATTTCGTCCTTGGTTGCCGCTTTAATTGCCATTACACAAACAGACATAAAACGGATATTGGCATTTTCAACCATGTCTCAAATTGGTTATATGATGCTGGCATTGGGCGTTTCAAAATATGAAGGACATGAAGGCTTGGGTTATATGGCCTCTATGTTCCATTTGTTTACGCACGCAATGTTTAAAGCCTTGTTATTCTTAGGTGCCGGTTCTGTGATTCACGCAGTTCACAGCAATTATATGAAAGATATGGGAAGCTTAAGAAAGTATATGCCAATTACGCACATCACTTTTTTAATTGCGGCTCTTTCTATTGCAGGATTTCCTGGATTCGCAGGTTTCTTCAGTAAAGATGAAATTTTAGTGGCTGCTTTTGAAAACAATAAACTTATTTATTACAGCAGTGTTTTAGTGGCAGGTTTAACCGCATTTTATATGTTCCGATTGTATTTTAACATATTTTGGGGTGAAGACAGAAAATACAAACACACGCCGCATGAATCTCCGCTTTCAATGACCATTCCGCTGATATTTTTAGCATTTATGAGCATCGCCGGAGGTTATATTCCTTTTAGTCAATTTGTGACTGCGGATTTGATGCCGTTTGAAGCACATATAAATATTCCGTTAGCCGCAATTGCTTCATCCGTAGGGATTATTGGAATTATCATCGCATTCATTTTCTATAAAAAACCAAGTGAATTGTCGAAAAAATTCTCAAATGCTTTTGGGGTGATTTACAAATTCATCTACAACAAACTTTATTTTGATGAATTGTACCTCTTCGTCACAAAGAAAATACTTTTTGGAATTGTGGCTTTTTCAGCCTCTTGGTTCGACAAAAATGTGGTGGATGATTCAATGATTGGCATTGGGAATGTAACTGTTTCAGTTTCAAATAAAATTAAGGGAATGCAATCGGGTAAATTACAGGATTATGCCATGTCATTT
>JAUSOJ010000162.1 GCA_030656195.1 Lutibacter sp. | reverse complement strand
ATTGCTGAAGATGATGAATCATCAGAAACCTTGCTTTCATTAATTCTTGAAGAATTTAACCCAGAATTACTAATCGCAAGAAATGGCATTGAAGCGGTTGAAATTTGCCGCAATAATCCAGATTTAGATTTAATTCTGATGGATATTCAAATGCCTGAAATGAGCGGTTATGAAGCAACTCAGCAAATTCGCCAATTTAATAAAGATGTTGTAATTATTGCACAAACGGCTTACGGACATTCATCTGACAGAGAAAAAGCCATGAATATCGGTTGCAACGATTATATTGCCAAGCCCATTAAAATTGATGCATTAATAACATTGATACAAAAATATTTTAATCAATGAATAGTGAAGCAAAAAATAATTTAACTTCATTTAACTTTTTTTAAAAAATAATATTTAGGCATAATATTTGGAATAATATGTTTTTTTAATGTAATTTGTAAATTCAAGACCCCGGATATGACAAAGTTAAATGAACCTAATAGCTTACTCCTAAAAGAGTTACAGTTGCTGCGGCGACAGTACAGTGCTTTAAAAGAATCGTATATTAAGCAGCTGCTTAATCGCAATATAATCCAAGAATCTTCACAGTTAAACGAAGAAAGGCTCAAAGAAACCAACTCTCTCCTTCGGCTTGTAAACGAAAAAACGAAAATCGGCGGATGGGCATTTATCATAAAAAATAAAGAGGTTTACTGGTCAAACAGCGTTACAGATATTCTTGAACTTCCTCGCGGATACAAGCCCAGCTTTGACGAAGCTATCGGGGTCTATGCCCCGGAGTGGAAGGATAAAATAAAAGAAGCATTAACCATGTGTGAACAGGAAGGTATTTCTTTTGATGAACAAATGGAAATTATCACGGCAACCGGAAAACGATTTTGGGCAAGAGTCATTGGAGAGGCTATTAGAGATGATCAAGGTAAAATATATAAAATACATGGTGCTTTCCAGGATATTTCTGAATCCAAATTTTCTGAGTGGCAAGTAAAAAAGCTTTCCATGGCCGTGGAACAAAGTCCTGTTTCTATTTTCATTACAGATATTGCAGGCAATATTGAATATGTCAATCCTAAAGTTATTGAAGTTACCGGTTATTCATTGGAGGAATTGATAGGCAAAACTCCAAATATATTTAGCGCCGGACTAACCCCAAAAAGAGTTTACGATAAATTATGGAAAACCATTTCTTCAGGTAAAGAATGGCGTGGTGAATTTCACAATAAAAAGAAAAATGGTGAATTTTACTGGGAACTCGCGTCCATTTCCCCTATCCTGAATGAAAAAGGTGTCATCACCCATTATCTCGCTATTAAAGAAGATATTACTGTACATAAAGAAATGGTCAAAGATTTAATTATCGCCAAAGTGCGCGCTGAAGAAAGCGACCGCTTAAAATCCGCATTTTTGGCCAATATGAGTCATGAAATACGCACGCCGATGAATGGTATTATTGGCTTTTCAGATTTATTGAAGACCCCAAACCTTTCTGGCGAAAAACAGCAAAAATATATTGATATCATCATAAAAAGCGGAGACAGAATGCTTAATATCATTGACGATATTGTTGATATTTCAAAAATAGAATCGAAAATGATAGAAATTCAAGTTAAAGAAACAAATATCAACGAGAAAATAGACCATCTTTACAACTTTTTTAGACCACAGGTTGAGGCAAAAGGTCTTCAGCTTATCATTCACAAAAACTTGCCAGAAAAAGAAGCCACCATTAAAACAGATGGAGAAAAAGTATATGCCATTATAAGCAACCTCATAAAAAATGCCATTAAATACAGTGAGAAAGGAACTATTGAAGTAGGTTATAACCGCAGCGGGGAATGCCTTGAATTTTACATTAAAGACACTGGAATGGGAATTCCCAAAGATCGCCAAAAAGCCATCTTTGAACGTTTTATTCAGGCCGATATTTCTGATAAAATGGCTATGCAAGGAGCCGGATTGGGATTGTCCATCGCAAAAGCCTATGTGGAAATGCTTGGCGGAAAAATTTGGGTAGACAGTGAAGTTGGCAAAGGGTCAACATTTTATTTTACCATTCCGTGCAATCAGGAAACAAAAGAAAAAAATACCAATCAAAGAAATATTGCATTTGAAAAGATTGACAATAATTTTGAAAATATAAAAATACTGATTGTTGATGATGATCAAAGTTCAGAAACCTTGCTTTCTTTAATTGTTGAGGAGTTTAGCTCAGAAATATTTATTGCAAGAAATGGTATAGAAGCAGTTGAAATTTGCCGTAATAATCCAGATTTGGATTTAATCTTGATGGATATTCAAATGCATGAAATGAACGGCTATGAAGCTACACAACAAATTCGCCAATTTAACAAAGATGTTGTAATTATCGCACAAACAGCTTACGGACTTTTACCCGACAGAGAAAAAACCTTAAATGCCGGTTGCAACGATTACATTGCAAAACCACTTAAATTTGATGCATTAATGGTATTGATACAAAAATATTTTAATACATAAACAACATAAATCTTTGTCAAAACAAAGGTTGAATACGCCATTAAAAACCAAAAGCTCCCTAAAAGGAGCATTTTGCAATAAATAACACAATGTTATTTAAAAATCTTTTAAAGTGGTACCAAGCGCCAATAAAACAAATCCGGCCAGCAGTAACTGAAAATTATATTGCGTTAAATATTGAACTTGGGCAAAATGGCCAATAATTCCTAAAATCCCTAAAACCAGGGCTATAATCCATACTAGTTTTTTTGGTGCAGATGGTTTCATACGTGTTGTTTTTAAATTATAGTATCAAATTTAGGTTTTTAATGAATACAAAGACAATTTTTATTTAAATGGACAAAAAAACCTTTGAAACATTTCAATAAATGAGACATCTTTTTTATTTATAAATATTTCCGCAACAATTTGGCTAGTCATTTTAAAGACCAATTATTTCAACCTAGTTTATATGCTATTTACAAAATAATTAAAAGTTGGCTAAACACCCCTTGTTTCATCTAATTTTTAACTATTTTTGAATACTTAATCCAGATAATTGGCATCTTTGCTAACATCAAACTGAAGATAAAAAATGAGAATTTTATTATTAATTGGAACCGGAAGTTTTATTGGCGGCGTTTTGCGATATGCGCTGTCGCAATTTGTTCAAACTAAATTTCTTTCGGCTTTCCCTTTCGGAACTTTCGCCGTAAATATTATAGGTTGTTTTGCCATTGGCATGGTGTTTGCGCTAAGTGAAAAAACAAATATGTCGCCCGAAATGCGGCTTTTTCTTGCCACGGGAATATGCGGCGGCTTCACCACATTTTCTGCCTTCTCAAACGAAACTTTTAGTTTAATGCGCAACGGACAACTTTTTTATGCTTCAGCATACATCACTTCAAGCGTTTTATTTGGCCTTCTCGCAACATTTATTGGTTATTCACTTCTTAAACTTATTTAATTATGGAAAATAATCCCAACGCAAAGTTGCTTCGAATCTTCATAGGCGAATCTGACAAAATTGGATTTGAAACACTTTATGAAACCATCGTTTTTGAGGCCAAAAAAAAAGGACTTTATGGCGCAACAGTTACCAGAGGCATCATGGGTTTTGGGGCAAACAGTAAAATACACACCGCAAAATTGCTGGAACTTTCTTCCGATCTTCCAATAATTGTTGAGATTGTTGACACCGAAGAAAAAATAAGGGATTTCACCAAAATTGTTGAAAAACTGTTTGAAGAATCCAAATCGGGCGGTTTAATCACGCTTGAAAAAGCAGAAATCATCAGGTACAAAGCCGGTAAATAAAATTAGAATTTGGGCCTGCCCGCCTTTTTGGTGGGCGTTACCCGCCAGCTGGCGGGTCGCGCTTTCCATTGCAATCTTTTTTACTTCGCCGAAAAGGCAAATCAAAAAAGTATTTCCATTTCAATCGCTAACGCAAAATGCCAAGCCAAAAATAATTTTAAAGTAAATTCAATATTACCTCACTTCCTTCCGAAGCACTTCCAACGGCGGACTTTTAATGACACCAATGCTGTTTCCCAGCCCTATTCCTAAAACCAACAAAGTAATTCCTGGAAACAATACCACAAACGGAATCAATGAAGGAATAAACGGCGTGTCAAAAACCAACCAGGCCAACAGTTGACTGCTTAGCAAAGACAGCAAAATTCCTGAAAGCGAGCCCAAAACGCCAAGATAAAGGTATTCCAAAGCTGTTATTTTAAGAATCTGATTGCTTCTGGCGCCTAGCGTTCGCAAAAGAACACTTTCTCTGATGCGCTGATATTTGCTCGTTTTTACGGCGCCCAACAATACAATAATCCCTGTAAGAATGCTAAAAAACGCCATAAAATTGATCAGCCAGGAGATTTTATCGAGCAGTTTTTCAACCACCGAAAGCACTTGCCTTAAATCGATAATAGACACATTGGGGAAGTTTTTTACCAATTCCTGTTGCAGTGCTGCCGAAGCCAAATCATTGGGCACACTGGTGGTCAATACCCGAAACTGCGGTGCGTTTTCCAGCACGCCTTTCGGAAACAGAATGGTGAAATTCATTTGCATTTGCGCCCAATCAACTTTTCTGATGCTTCCAACAACAGTGTTTAACAATACGCCTTGCACATTAACAGTGATTTCATCTCCTACAGTAACTTTGGCATCATCAGCAAAATTATCACTGACAGAAATTGGCACAAGCTCGTTATCGGCAACTTCGGGCGTCCATTCGCCCGCTGTCAATGTTTCAGATGAAGTTAAAGCATCGCGATAAGAAACACGAAATTCGTGGTTCAAAATCCAACGTTTTATGGTTGTTGTCGAATCTTGTCTGATTTCGTTTACCAGCCTTCCATTGATACTTTGCAATCGCATCGTCACAATGGGCATATTGTCCATTACCGGCAAATCCTGACTGTCAATTATATTGGCAACCGAATCTTTTTGTACCGTTTGCACGTCCAATAAAATCATATTTGGATTTTTGGCATTCGACTCCAAGGAAGCCTGAGCCAATAACACATCTTTGGTAAAATAAAGCGTGCTGATTAAAAAAGTTCCCACGCCAATGGCCAATATCAAAATCAGGGTTTGATTTTGTGGCCTGAATAAATTCAACAAGCTTTGGCGCGCCACAAAACCCCAAGAAGTCGGGAAATATTTTTTGATGCTTTTCATAAATAAATTGGCAATTCCTGCCAAAATAGAAAAGGTGATTAAAATACCGCCAACAAAAGCAAGCGAATACCGCCAGTCTTTTAACAGCCAAAAGGAAAAGATAAAAATGAAGAGAAATATGCCCAATAACACCATAATTCCTGCTTTTCTCGACTTGGAAGTGTCTTCTTCCTGAACCCTTAAAGCTTGCAATGGCGAAACGTATAACGTGTTCATTAATGGATATAGCGCAAATAAAACAGACATTAAAACCCCCAATAACAAGCCCATTATTATTACTTGCGGTGAAAAATTCATTTCCACATCAACCGGCAAAAGATCGCCCAATAATAATGGAAACAACTGTTGAAGCAACAAACCAAGAACCGTTCCTGCAACCCCGCCTATAAAACCTATGCCGGCAATTTGAAGCAAATAAATGAGGAATGTTTGTCTTTTGGTGGCACCCAAACATTTGAGTACCGCTACGGCACGCAGTTTTTCTTTGATATAAATATGTATGGCGCTGGCAATTCCAACACAACCCAATAACAGCGCAATAAAAGCAACCAAATTTAAAAACTTGCCAAAATTATCATACCTGCGTCCCAATCTTTCACTGGTAGAAATATGGGTATCCAAATCGGCATCCTCCAAATCTATAACAGTACCTAAATTTTTTTCCAATTGTGCCAAATCCATTTTCGGTGGCGCGATGAAATAAAAATCGTAATTAATTCTGCTTCCCGTTTGCACCAAACCGGTTTCAGCAATCAAAACATAAGGAATAATTACCGGTGGCGCAATGGAACTAAAAATCGCATTACTTCCCGGAGCCGCAATCAGCGCACCGGCAATAGGCAAAGTTATTGTTCCAATTTTTATGCTGTCGCCTGCCTTTAAACCGAGTTGCAGCATCAAAGTAGCATCAACCAAAGCAGCACCTTGCTTTTGGTATTGATTTTCTGCCGTAATAGGTTCGGTTTCCAGCAATCCGTAAAAAGGAAAACCTTCCTCCATTCCCCTAACCTGCACCAATTTGGCAGCACCCGTTTTTGGAAAAGCAGCCATCGAAGAAAAACTTATTTCCTTTGCATCGGCACCGCCCAATGAATCGATTATTTGAATTACTCTTTCGTTTGGCGGCTGATTGCTGTCGATTTTAAAATCGGCACCCATTAAAGATTTGGACTGCAATGCAATGGTGTCTTTTAAAGTTTCACCAAAAGATTGTATGGAAACCACCGCGGCAATTCCCAAAACAATGGAGGCCATAAAAAGCACTAATTTTTTACGGCTTGCCTTTCCGTCGCGCCACGCCATTTTTAAAAGCCATTGAAAAGATGCTTTTGAAGCTGCTTTATTGGTATTTATCATTGGGCAACCGTTTGATTTTCAATAATCTTTCCTCCTTTTAATCGAAGAATGTGTTGGGTTTTTTGCGCCAATTCAATATCGTGGGTAACAATAACCAGTGTGGTTCCCAATTCTTTATTTAAGTTGAAAAGCAATTCCACCACTTTTTCACCGGTTTCTGCATCTAAATTTCCTGTAGGTTCATCGGCAAAAAGAATAGAAGGTTTGTTAGAAAAAGCCCTCGCCACAGCCACTCTTTGTTGTTCGCCTCCGGAAAGTTGCGACGGATAATGGTGGTAACGATCTGCCAGTCCCACTTTTTCCAACAATTCCATACCAATTTTAGCGGCATTTTTATCGCCTTGAAGCTCTAACGGCACCGCAACATTTTCAAGCGCCGTAAGTGTTGGCAGCAATTGAAAATCCTGAAAAACAAATCCGACTTTATTATTTCGCAGCAAAGCACGTTGGTCTTCGCTTAAAGAATTTAATTGAACACCACACAATTCGATGGATCCGGAATCGGAATGGTCAAGTCCGGCGCAAAGACCCAATAAAGTCGTTTTTCCGCTTCCTGATGGTCCAACGATGGAAAAGGTTGCACCTTCTTCAATTCCGAAGGAAATATTATGAAGAACCGTTAATTTTTTAGAACCGCTGGAATAAGTTTTCTGTAAGTTCTCAATGTTTAATATCTTTGCCATAGCGTTATCTTTACCTTGTTTTTGAAAAAAATGCAAATTAAAGAAATGATTTTAATTTAAACACCAAATGCTATGCGAATCCTGTTAATGTTTTGTTATATTTTATTGTTAACATCGTGGGTTTCTTGCGGAGAAAACACTGCTGAAAAAGAGAAAAACAATGCAAAAGAAATTATTGATGCAGCAGCAAAAAAGCAAAAAAACGCGGATCAAAAAGTGATTCTTTTCTTTGGCACCAGCCTAACAGCTGGAATGGGATTGGATCCAAACGAAGCTTTTCCGGCGGTTATTCAGGAAAAAATAGATTCCTTAAGTTTGCCTTTTGAAGTTGTAAACGCCGGATTGAGCGGAGAAACCACCGCAAGCGGCAAGAACAGAATCAACTGGGTATTGAATCAGAAGGTTGATATTTTTGTTTTGGAACTTGGCGCTAATGACGGTCTTCGCGGTGTTCCTTTAACAGAAACCAAAAACAACCTGCAAGCGATTATTGATGTTGTAAAAGAAAAAAATGCGGACACAAAAATAGTTTTGGTGGGTATGGAGATTCCGCCCAATATGGGTGAAGCCTATACTTCCGAATTTAGAAACCTGTTTCCTGATCTTGCGAAGAAAAATAACTTGACATTGGTTCCGTTTTTGTTGCAAAATGTTGGCGGCATTAAGGAATTGAACCAGCCAGACGGCATCCATCCTACTGCCGAAGGACAAAAGATTTTGGCCAACAATGTTTGGAAAGTGTTAAAACCGGTGCTTACCAATTAATCTGATAAAATTCATGAACCATTTTTTAACTATTTACCTCTAATCAAAAATGATGATTTTCCGAAAAGCAACAAAAAATGACTTGCCGTTTATTGTAAAATTGATGGCAAATGATAAATTGGGAAAATTAAGGGAAAATTATCGGGAACCTTTGCCCCAGAGTTATTATGCTGCTTTTGAAATCATTAATTCAGATCCAAATCAGGAATTGATGGTTGCGGAAAACGATAAAGAAATTTTAGCCACTTTTCAACTCACCTTTATTCAATATTTGAGTTTTCAAGGAAAATTAAGGGCACAAATTGAAAACGTATTTGTTCGGGAAGATTTAACCGGACAAGGTACAGGAAAAAAAATGGTTGAATGGGCCATTGAAAGAGCCAAAGCACGAAATGCACATTTACTGCAACTCACAAGCGATAAACAAAGACCCAGAGCCATAAAATTTTATGAAGATTTGGGTTTTACAGCTTCCCACGAAGGAATGAAATTGCATTTTAAATAAAAAACCTTTCTAAATACCCCATAAAATTAATCATAAAAAACAGGAGCAACTATACGCGCCCTTAAAAAGTTGCAAAGAAATTCAGCCCAAAACTGAATGTTTTTTTCTAAAATTGTATACCTTTTTTTTCTAAATTGACGAAAATCATATTCTTAAACTGACCAATATCATTAAAAATAATTTAATTTCGAGTTAAATTTAACCTCTTTGAGGTCATTATTTGATTTCAATACATATATAAATGCATCGATTTGTCATTTTTTTAGTGTCGCCAAACTAAGTTTCGATTACTGCCAACCCCTTAAGACATGCTTGCAGAAGAAAGTCAATCTGGCATCCAGAAGGAAGTTTCAAAGGTGTTTAAATCGTGTTTTCGTTTTGCCCATTTCATAAAATTATTGAATGTTCAACTAAAAAATTATGAAATTAAACATCAAAAATATGGTAAGTAATACTTGCAAGACCTTGGTAAAGAAAGAGTTGAGAAAACTTGGTCTTCACTTTATTGTTGTTGATTTAGGCGAAATAGACGTTATGGAAGACATTTCGGAGGAACAACGAAATCAGCTAAAAATAGATTTATCACAATTTGGACTTGAATTATTAGATGATAAGCGAATTGTTCTGATTGAAAAAATAAAAAATTTAATCATTGAAATGATTCAAAATTCAGATGAAACAATTAAAATAAAGTTTTCTATTTTTTTAAGTGAAAAGTTACATCACAATTATACTTATCTCGCAAATTTATTTTCAGAAGTGCAAGGAATTTCCATCCAACAATTTATCATCTTACATAAAATTGAACGAGTTAAAGAATTGATGTTTTATGATGAACTCAACATTAAGGAAATTGCCTATAGGCTAAATTATAGCAGTGTTGCACATTTATCCAATCAATTTAAAAAAGTGACAGGACTCTCCCCTGGTCATTTCAGACAAATGAAAGACAATATGAGAAGACCTCTTGAAGACGTTGGAAACAGGTCCAACAATATCAAAAAAGCAGAAATCTTTAACTAACTATTTTACCAATCTTGAAAATCAAATTGTGTGAATGATGCAATTAATTACAAAAGTTATGTAACATTTTTTGTAAGGGTTAACTTACTTTTGGAAAAACGGGAAAATTAATTCACAAATAAATCAAAAAATAATGAGTCACGAAAAATTTAAAACCTGTATTGATACGTGCAACGAGTGTGCATCAGAATGTGAACATTGTGCAACCGCATGCTCCCATGAAAAAGATGCGCAAGCATTGGCAAAATGCATAGAACTTGACCGCTACTGTGCAGATATGTGTCGCACTGCTGCTGCTTTTATGTCAAGATCCGATGAACATACTTCTGCTTTTGTAACTAAGTTTTGTAACTTATGTGCAGAAATTTGCAATGCTTGCGCAACTGAATGTGAAAAACATTCACACATGGAACATTGTAAAAAATGTGCAGAATCATGTCGTAAATGCGCCATTGAGTGCAACAAAATGGGCAATGTATTTCTTGAAAACTAAAAACTTGTTAAAAGTTTAGTTCAAATCATTTCAAGCTATAAATTATTTATAGGGTATAAACTATTATGACAATCCTGAAATCACGCCGTTATTGTCAATGGTCATACCTTCCGAAGCGGGAACGCCCGGCAATCCAGGCATCCGCATCATTTCACCCAAAATTGGAATGATAAATCCGGCACCGGCCGAAATTTCAATTTCACGTACTGTAACATTAAATCCTGTAGGTCTTCCCAAAACAATTTCATTATCCGTAAACGATTTTTGGGTTTTCGCCATACAAATTGGGAAATTATTAAACCCAAGTCGGTCAATTCTTTTTAAATTCAACAAGGCCTTTTTTTCAAAATCAACACCATCGGCGCCATAAATTTCTTTGGCAATTGTTTCAATTTTCTCTTTTACTGAAGCATTCCAATCGTATAAAGGTTTGAAATCGGATTTGTTTGCTTCCACCACTTTTACCACTGCTTCCGCCAGTTTTTTGGTTCCTTCCCCGCCTTTTGCCCATCCTTCAGAAACAACAGCCTGTACGCCCATATCGGCACATTTTTCAATAATATAATCCACTTCCTCTTTTGAGTCGCTTATAAAAGCATTGATCGCAACCACAGGTTCAATATTGAATTTTCTGATGTTTTCAATGTGTTTTTCCAGGTTTGGAAAGCCTTTTTTAACAATCTCTAAATTTGGGGTGTTGTATGCCTCCTTTTTGGCACCGCCGTGGTGACGCAATGCCCTGATTGTTGCAACCAGTACGACTGCTTTCGGACTTAAATTAGCAGCCACACATTTGATGTTCAGGAATTTTTCGGCTCCTAAA
>JAUSOJ010000108.1 GCA_030656195.1 Lutibacter sp. | reverse complement strand
ATTTTTATATTTCCCACGGAAGTGTAGATCAGGTGATTCCTGTTGAATGGGCCAATAAAGCGCCCGAATTTTTAGACCGGTTAAATATTAAATACAGTTATAAGGAATTTCCGGTTGGACACGGGGTTTCTCCAAAGAATTTTTACGAATTCAGCAAATGGATTGAAGAACGGATGTAATTTTGAGTTGTTGGTCTTTTTTCAATATGCTGTATTTTTTTGAAACTTTTTAATTTAATACGATCCCTAAAAAGGGATTTTGATTTGAAAAAAGTATACTGTTTAAAAAAACTTTTAACTTTTAATATTTAACTTTTAACATTTAATATTTTAATCCTTAAATTGGCATACACTTAAAATTTAGCATTATGGAAATATTGGGTATTGATGTTGGAGGCACCGGAATAAAAGCTGCTATTGTCACTGTTGAAACTGGCGCACTTTCTGCCGAGAAAAAAAGAATTCCTACACCAAGGCCTGCAACGCCCGAGGCAATTGCTAAAGTTATTCAAAAAATTGTGAAGCATTTCAACTGGGAAGGTCCGGTTGGCTGCGGATTTCCAACACCTTTAAAACACGGAAAATGTATGTCGGGCGGAAATTTGCATGAAGAATGGAAAAATGTCCATGTTGCCGAACTTTTTAAAAATGCCACAGGAAATGAATTTACTGTCGTCAATGATGCCGATGCGGCAGGAATTTCCGAAATATACTTTGGCGCAGGAAAAAATAAAAAAGGCGTTGTGATGATGATTACTTTGGGAACAGGTATTGGATCGGCTGTATTTTTAGACGGTAAGTTATTGCAAAATACCGAATTTGGCCATTTACTTAATAGGCACGGCGAAAGTTTTGAAAGCTATGCAGCCGATTCGGCAAGAAAACGGGAAAAATTAAGTCAGAAAAAATGGGGAAAAAGACTTCATAAATATTTTGACCATTTAAATTTCATCATGTCACCCGACTTAATCATTATTGGCGGGGGCGCAAGCAAAAGGGTTCATAAGTTTATCCACAAAATTGAAATTGACACTCCCATTGCTCCTGCGGAAGCAGAAAATGAGGCGGGAATTATTGGAGCAGCCATGGCTGCCAAAGACGGAATTTCATAAAGTGTCTAAATTCATTTTATTGAAATTATAATATATTATTGACATTTTCATATAGCATCATTCATGACAGTTTTCTTCGCATTGGACATATTGGGCACTATTGCATTTGCCATTTCTGGAGCGCTGATGGCCATGAATAAAAAAATGGATCCATTTGGCGTTTTTATCATCGGTTTTGTCACAGCAGTAGGCGGCGGCACATTGCGAGATGTGTTAATAGGCAAACAACCTGTTATTTGGATGAATGACATAACGTATATTTTCTTAATTGGTTTTGCTGTTATCATCGCTATTATTTTTCGAAAAAAATTAAAGAAACTTCAAAAATCTTTATTTTTATTTGACACCATCGGTTTGGGCATATTTACCATAACCGGAACAGAAATAGGCATTAATGCCAATTTTCACCCCATTATTTCAATCGCTTTGGGAACCATGACCGCTTGTTTTGGCGGCGTTATTCGGGATATTTTATGCAATGAAGTTCCTGTTCTTTTCAGAAAAGAAATATATGCCACAGCCTGTATTTTTGGGTCAATCGCCTTTATCATTTTATATCATTTTAATATTGAACAAACCATTGTCTATATTTCAACTTCATTAATTGTCATTACCATAAGACTGGTTGCAGTGAAATATCATTTGTCTTTACCAACAATTTATTCGAAAAATTAATGGATTTCAATGACTTCAAAAATAGTGTTTCAAAGCTGGCAGAAACACCTCTTGGCGGATTGGAGGCGCAGTTTGAATTGGCACCAAAATTCAGGCAAAAATATACCCAGGAGTTTCTTACTGCCCAAAATGCAAAAAAAGCGGCTGTATTGGCGCTGTTTTATCCGAACGACCAAAGAAAAACCTGCTTTTTATTGACCTTACGCGCAGACTATAACGGAACGCACGCGTCACAAATAAGTTTTCCAGGCGGAAAATTCGAAAGTTCTGATAAATCGCTGCTAAATACTGCCTTAAGAGAAGCTCAGGAAGAAGTCGGTATTTGTCCGGATGACGTAGCTGTTTTTAAGCAAATGACCGATGTTTTTATTCCACCGAGCAATTTTATGGTCACTCCGTTTTTAGGATTGCTTGACTATACGCCAACCTTAACTAAAAATGAGGAAGTGGCAGAAAATATTGAGGTTTTGCTGGAAGATTTGTTTCATGACGGCGCTTGTTCAACCACCGTAGTGACCACATCGTATGCTAAAAACATTCCAGTTCCCTGTTTTAATCTGAGTAATTTTATGGTATGGGGAGCAACTGCCATGATGTTAAATGAAATCAAATTATTATTAAAAGAAATTTAATTTATTTTTTATTAAATTTGCTTTTTCATTCAAAACTAAACCACCTAAATGCCAATTTTTAAAAGAAATCCTTTTGGCCATATCTTATTTTTAAAAAGATGGCTCGTAAGAATTATTGGAGTTGTCTCTCACGGAAGGTTTCGACGTTTCAACCAGCTAAAAATTGAAGGTTCAGAAATCATCAGAGATCTTCCACCAAACAATGTATTGTTTGTTTCCAACCACCAGACCTATTTTGCCGACGTTGCCGCCATGTACCACGTTTTTAATGCTTCGTTAAAAGGAAGGGTCGATTCTTTAGAAAACATTGGCTACATCTGGAATCCAAAATTAAATATCTATTATGTTGCTGCCGCTGAGACCATGAAATCGGGTCTTTTGCCAAAAATATTTGCTTATGTAGGCTCTGTTTCCATAGACAGAACCTGGAGAAGTGCCGGAGAAAATGTGAACCGACAGGTAAAAATGTCGGACATCAGCAATATCAAAAAAGCCTTGGATGACGGATGGGTCATCACTTTTCCGCAGGGAACCACCAAACCTTTTAAACCCATCAGACGCGGCACAGCCCACATTATAAAAACCTGTAAACCCATTGTGATTCCTATTGTTATCGATGGTTTCAGAAGAGCATATGACAAGAAGGGCTTGCTCATCAAAAAACGGAATGTACTGCAGTCGATGGTGATTAAAAAGCCTATTGAAATAGATTATGAAAATGACACTGTTGATGAAATTGTAAAAAAACTAGAATTTGGCATTGAACAACATCCTTCGTTTTTAAAAGTTATTTCGGTAGCAGAATATAAAAAACAGGAAGAAGAATTAGACAAACAACGCTCGTTTTGGGAGATGTATTAATAAAAAAGCAGTTTTCACAAGAGTGGAAACTGCTTTTTTTATTGAAAGTAATTTAAGCTTATTTTGTGTATTTTACAACCAAATATTAACTTTTAACTTTTAACTTTTAATATTTAATATTTAACTTTAGTTTAGTTCAGCCAAGCATTCAGCATCCACATTGTTTTTTCCTGTTCAGCAATAAAATCGCTCATCATGGCATTGGTCCCTTCATCATTGGCTTCAGCAGATTCGTTTAGAATATTTCTTTCAATCAATAAAAGTTCTGTTAAAGAATTTACCACCAACTGAACGCCATCAGCACCGGTAGTAATGTTTTTAGCCACCGCAACTTTAGATAATTTAGAATATTCCTCAAAGGTATGCAAAGGTGTTCCTCCTAATGTTAAAATACGCTCAGCTATCAAATCTATTTTAATTTGGGAATCTGTGTAGAATTCTTCGTATTTAACGTGCAATTCGAAAAAAGATTTTCCTTTTATATTCCAATGCAAACCTCTTAAACTTTGATAATATACCTGAAAATTTGCCAGTAAATCATTTAAACTGATGGTTAAGTTTTTTGCTTTTTCTTTGTCTAATCCAATACTTGTTGTGTTCATATTTATTATTTTTAATTTATTTTAATACTGTAAATATCGACAAAAATAAAGCGCTATAAACATAATCTTTATTGATAGTTTTAATATCTTTATCACAAATATTGATAGTTATGACAATCACCCAATTAAAATATGTTTTGGCCGTGGCCGAATACAAAAACTTTACAATAGCCTCCAAACATTGTTTTGTTACCCAGCCTACTTTAAGTATGCAAATTCAAAAACTTGAAGAAGAATTTGACACCCAGATTTTCAACAGAAACAAAAAACCCATCCAACTTACCGAGGTTGGCAAAAAAATTATTGAGCAGGCAAAAATTATTGTGGATGAAAGCAACCGCATCAACGATATCATAGATCAGCAAAAAGGATTTATAGGAGGCGATTTCAGGTTGGGAATCATTCCTACCGTGATGCCAACATTGCTTCCGCTGTTTTTAAAGACTTTTATTAAAAAATATCCGAAGGTAAACCTCATTATCGAAGAAATTACCACGGAAGAGTTGGTGAAAAAATTGGCCGACGGCCATATTGATGTGGCTATTGCTGCCACTCCGCTGGAAAATGACCAAATTATGGAGCGTGTTTTATATTATGAGCCTTTTGTTGGATTTGTGCCTGCCGAACACCGACTGTTTAAAAACAAGACCATTGCGGTGGAAGAATTACAGATAGAAGATATTTTGTTGCTGGAAGACGGCCATTGCTTTAAAGAAAATATTATCAATTTATGCAGTGCCATTGGCTATAAAAATCAGCATTTTCAAATTCAGAGCGGCAGTTTTGATACCTTAATTAAATTGGCCAAAGAAAATTTGGGAATGACTTTGTTGCCTTATTTACAAACATTGGATTTGGCCGACAAAGACTTAAAATATTTACGTCCGTTTAACGCCCCAATTCCGGCCAGGGAAATAAGCCTTATTTATCACAAGTCCCAGTTGAAAATACAGTTGATTGAAACACTAAAAAACGTGATAGACAGCGTGATAAGAGGCGTAATCGCCTTTAACGACGTTCAAATAATTAGCCCGTTGGCACAAAAAAAAGGAGCCTAAAAGCTCCTTTTTTTATTTTCCACTAAGACCAAACACAATTGAAGTTCCGGTTTGTTAAGGGTGAACTCCTTTAGCCAATAGTACAATT
This sequence comes from Lutibacter sp., assembly GCA_030656195.1. GTDB lineage: Bacteria > Bacteroidota > Bacteroidia > Flavobacteriales > Flavobacteriaceae > Lutibacter. Next base: position 1,307 of record JAUSOJ010000108.1, on the reverse strand, counting down.
CTTTTATTTCATAGGGTAATAATCTGTTTACTGCTTTTTCCAATTCTTTTTTAAATAACTCTTTATTAAAGCTGACTTTTTCGAGTATGGTTTTGGTGTACTCAAACATTGCTCTTGCCATAAGTTAATAGGTTTTTAGTTGGTAATTAAAGAACGTTGTATTCCGTTAATTATTGTGTGAATTTACGCAATAAATTCCATTATTAACAAAAAACACCCCTAAAAAATGTTAAATAAAAATTAAAGTTTATTAACTTTTTCAATTAAATCGTGGGCTGTTTTTTCCAATTCTAAATTAATAGCCTTAAAATAAGCTTTTTTGTCTTCAACTTTTTTAACATTCACTTTCTCAATTAAAACATCAAACGATTCAATTGCTTCATCTATAATTGCTTCTGTCCCTGCTGAACCGGCTTTAGGATTGTACAATTCCCATGTATAACACGCTTCAATAATATCTCCCAGAACGTAATTAATATCCTTTTTTAAATTTTTAATACTTGCCATAAAATTTTTATTGGTTTATTTTGACTGCAAATTTACAAGAAAATGCGTTATTATTTAATATTTTATTCAAATAATGTTCGTTTATTAAAATAAATTTTTAATTTTGATTCAATTATGAAAGAAATTTTAAACATACAAACCATGATTACAGCAACTTTAAAGGATGTGAAGTCCTTGTTTTTAGTTGCATTAAATGGTTATGCAATTTGCAATCTTATGCAACAACAGCAGGTATGGACACAAAAAAGCACTTTCAATTATTATTGACGATATTTAAAATTATAAAACCAAATTTTAAAAGGTGCTTTTTTCGAAAAGCGCCTTTTTTTTATGAACTCATCTTGACTTTTTTGATTGAAGCGAAAATTAGCTATTTTGAGTCTGATTGAAAGTTTTTATGAGTTACATAGCAGCGCTACGGAAGAAGAAAAAAATAAAAAGCAGGCTTAAAAGAGCAATTTTTTAGCCAATTAAAAAAGTCAAGTTGAGTTCTTTACCTTAAATTAATAATTAAAAACAATCCTTATGAAAAAATTAAACATTTCACAGCAGATTTACAAGGAAATTATGGTGCAATACCAGCGAAACTTTCAAATTAACAAAACACCCGAACCCAGTTTGCCATTTAAAAATCCTTAACTAAATAAGTCATGAATACATTAGAAAATACCTATAAAAGTCCGGAAAAACATTTCACTGTAACTAAAAACGACATCAATTCAAAAAAAGAATTGCACCTGAATATCTTGTACCAAGAAATGAAAAATTTTGTTTCAAATATCATTTCTGACAATTTTTAC
>JAUSOJ010000145.1 GCA_030656195.1 Lutibacter sp. | reverse complement strand
CCTGAACCATCGCATTTTCTAAATTGTTAAAAACGCTTAATCCATTCACTAAAAACTCTCCTGAAACATTGCCTTCAATAGATCCTGAATTCACTTCGGCATTCACCCTGATCACAGGTTTTAAATTGTACATGCCTGCGCCTGTTTTTACAACAGATTTTTGCACATCCCAGTCAAGTATAAATGTGTAGGTAAAACCAGCATCCAGTGTGGTATTCATATTTAATTTTAAACCAGATTGGAGAGCGCTTGGCGTGTTTAGTGCCATCATGGATTCTTGTCCTTCTATTTTAAGGGTATTTCCATCACCCAAAACCAATCTTATTTGTTTTAACATTCCTGATGGAATTATTTGATCAGCCAATAAAAGGCTATTTCCTGCAATAAGCGTTGTTAAATCAACATTAATTGGATAATCTTCCGGAGTCCCAAAACTTACCCATCCAGCTTCATTGCCGCTGTTGTTATACTGAATATCTACAATTACAACATTCACTTCTAAATAATCTCCCGGAGCATCAACCAATTTTAATTGAACTCTCGCAGTATTGCCTTCATCATCACTCTCGCAACTCTGGAATCCTAGCATCACAACCATTGCCGCAACTGCTACAAAATAAATTTTTTTTAACATCATTTTCTTTGATTTTAAATTAAATAATTAGGGGTAAAAAATCAATGCTATTTGTGAATAATAAATTAAAATTAACACTTATGATATTTTTTCAACCTTGAAATTTATACTAGTTTTCGTTCCGTTTATACACAAATAACTACCATACGTGCTATATAAGAATTAATAATTCAATAACCATACCAACAAAGAATGATCTGTTTTTAATTTTATTTCGGGATTGGCAATAGACTACTTTTTTGCCTGAAAAGCGAAACTGCAACAGCACGTTTTTTCTTTGAAAAAAAGCCAAACAAACTCAACAGTCCGTTTGGCAATCAAGTCCGTTAAAAACAACAAAAACTTGCTATTTCACACCTCTTTCGTGCATTTTTTCAACAATAAAAGAAGCTACATTTTCAGGATAGGTTCCTCTTCCAAAACCCGCATCGTAGCCAAGCTCTAAAGCTAATTTGTTGCCAATTCTGGGTCCGCCGGCACATACGACCATTTTAGATCTTAGCCCCTCCGCTTCAAGTAACTCAATAAATTCTGTAAGGTTTTGAATATGGACATCTTTTTGTGTCACAATCTGTGAAATTAAAATAGCATCCGCTTTTAATGCTATCGCTTTTTTAATAAGCTCTTCGTTTGGGACTTGTGCGCCAAGGTTGAAGGCTTCAATCATAGGATATCGCTCAAGACCATAATGCTGGTCGAAGCCTTTCATATTCATAATTGCATCGATTCCTACCGTATGTGCATCGGTACCGGAGCAAGCGCCGACAACCACTATTTTTCTTTTAATATTTTCTTTGATAAAATTATTAACGCCATAGAAATCCAAAGATTTTTCGACCTCTTCAACAACTACTTTATCATAATCGATGCTTATTTCTGTTTTTCCGTAGACCACAAAAAATGTAAATTCGTCGGAAAGTGGATTTGAGTGAACTACCTCAACCTCTTTAAATCCCAATTTTTTTCCAAATAGTATTGCAGCTTCATCTGCTTTGGCTGAATGTGCTACAGGCAGGGTAAATGACATTTGAACGGCTCCGTCGTTTAATGTGTCTCCGTAAGGTCTTATCATCATAACTTGTTTCCTTCTTTTACAATATTTAACTCTTTTTCAAGATACGTGTAGAAAGGGTTGTAATAATCCTGAGCCTTTTCAGCTACACCACTTAATCCTTTACCTCCGTTTTTAGGTCGGCTTACTTCAGCAAACATTTTAGACTCAATGGCATTAAATAAGTCCGTTTTATTAATTTCTTCAAGAAACTCAATGGTTTCATCCAGCACAACTTTTGCCCTGGTTTGCATAATTCCATCTTTTTTAAATTCGATATCATCAGAGAAATCAGCCATGTTATTCAACACATATTTGGCATTGGCAACCGCTAAAAACCGATCTTGCATAAACGGCGTGTGAACAGCTTCCGTTAACATCCCAAGCAATAAAATTCCCTGATTTGTAGATTTCGCAATAAAGTTAAACAAGGTATTCATTGCCAATCCTTTAAAAATATCTCCTGTCATATATTTAGTGGGCGGCATATATTTTAAAGGAGCTTCAGGGAATATTTCACTTGCCATTTGAGCTTGTGCCATTTCTAAAAGAAAACCATTTTTGATATCCGGATTCATTTCAAAAGCGTGGCCCAACCCCATTAGTTTAGCAGGCAAACCCGATTCGTAAGCAAATCTTTCGTTGATAAACTGAGAGGCAGTAACCGTATACGCTTTCTCAACAGCATCTGAAGTCGTTAAATAATTATCCTCACCAGAGTTGATCACAATCCCGGCAAATGAATTGATCATTCTTGAGAATTTCTGATCAACAAAAGTTCTGTACATATTGATGTCTCTAAACAAAATGCCGTACATAGAATCGTTTAACATCATATCCAGCCTTTCCAAAGCGCCCATAACGGCTATTTCAGGCATACACAAACCCGAACAGTAATTAACCAATCGAATATACTTCCCTATTTCTTCCCCAGTTTCATCCAATGCTTTACGCATTATTTTGAAATTTTCCTGCGTGGCATAGGTTCCTCCGAAACCTTCAGTTGTAGGTCCGAAAGGAACAAAATCCAATAAACTTTGACCTGTAGTTCTGATAACTGCGATAATATCAGCACCTTGTTTGGCGGCAGCTTGCGCTTGTTTTACATCTTCAAAAATATTGCCTGTTGCAACAATAAGATACAATAATGGCGCATTTTCCTGATCTTTATATTTATTGACTTTTTCGGCTCTATAGGCAACATTCGCTTTCACTTTTGTGGCGAAGGCTTCAACCAATTCCTGCGCTTTTTCTTCAATATAAGAAAAGTCGACAAAATCAATTTTTGTAAGATCTAAACCATTTGCAATTTCAATATTCAGCTCTTCGGGCGTTACCCCTTTTTTAAGCAGGGCATTGATATAATATTTTGTAGCGCCATAGCAAATATGATCGCCTATTTGGTCAACAACCTTATTTGGAATTGGCACGCCAATACTGTCAACGCCATCTGCGCCCATCATTCTAAGTGTTGTTCTTTCAATGGCAACCGTTGTATGTTTTTCTATATATTTCTGGACTGGGGCAGTAATTTGTTTTGAAAGTTCTCGGGCTTTCGCAATCTTGTCCGTGTCCAGATTTAATTTTGATTTAGTCATAATTCTCACTTAAATACGCTTTTGTATAGCTAATAATTTCATCATTTAATCCTAATATATCTGCAATTTTTATGGCATCGTATGTTTTGTCTTTATGGTCCGTTTTTATAATTTCATAGCGCATAAAAGAATTGATTAATATAATTCTCTCACGCAATGAATATTGTTTTTCTTTGTTGTAATATTTCTTGTATGCTGAATAATCCAGCCCTTTCATTTTATAAAAAGACACTTTTTCAAATTCGGGCAATTCCATAAAATGTGTTGACACAAAGCTGAACACGGTCTCTTTTTGGGAAAAGCTTTTTAACATCGCGGCAATGATCGCTTTTGCCTCAATAGAGTTTGTTGTTTTTGCAAACTCATCAATCAGCAGCAAGGTATTTGTTCCAAAATCATTGATGGCTTTTGTAAGATTGTATATTTCGAATCCAAAACTGCTAAGGCCCTCCACTTTTTCAGAAAGGTCTTCACCAATGTAATGGATATTTTCAAATACGGCTGTTTTAAACTTTTCTGCAGGAATCCAGAAACCCATTTGAGTCAGCAACTGCATAAACCCGATTGTTTTTAAAAGCACTGTTTTTCCGCCCATATTTGAACCCGTAATCACGCAGGTTTTATTGTCAAATTCAGCATTTAGCGGCGTGTAAATCGTTCCCGTTTTTGCGCATTTATTTGCCAGCGGCAGATATTGCCCGTTCACAACTTCAATAGTTGCTTTTTTATCGATTAATACAGGCGCAACCATCTTGTACTTGATAGCCATTCTTGATTTTGCAAAAAGGGTGTCGAGCAAAACAATTTTACTGATATAGTTTTTTATCTGTTCTTTTTCAGCAATAATTTTTTCAACTATTGTAATTAGAACTTCTTGTTCCAACCTATTTTCTTCCAGCAATAAAGCTTCTCTTTTTTTGTGTAAATCGAAATATTCCTTCGGAAGCATTGGCTTAAGCAATAAGGAAGTTTTATCGTAAACTTCTTTATAAATCAGCTCAGAACTTAAATTGTTTGTAATGCTTTCTGATGCAATCATAAAATCACGAAATCTAAAATCGAGGCCAAGTTGCGTTAAAATCTCATGAAGCCGCTCTTTTTTTATTTCAGCCAAAACTTTATCCGTTTCAACTATTTTTTTTCTGATTTCAGCCAGCTCGGTATTGTATTGTTCACTTAAATAAAAGGTTTCCTTATTCGCGCCGTCAAAAGACAAAAAATTCAATAATTCTTCGGATAAAAAGCTGATTTGTAAATCTTTTTTTATTTCATCATTCAACAGTTTAACAATGCTTTTAAAATTCACCAACAATTTTTTCACCAGAAATACATCTGAAGAATCGAAGGTTTTTCTTTCTAACGTATTTAAATGGGAAATTCTTTTTAAATGATGTTCAATTTTATCAGCTTGAAAAGAATTTTCTTTGATAAAACTGACTATTTTACCAATAGAATTATAAACAGAAACAAGCATTTTTTCATCCGTAAAAACCTGGTATTTGTTTTTATCCAGCAATCCATAAGGAGTTAAAGGCGCATACTCCGAATAGAATGTGTTAAATTCTACAAATTGTATGGTGTCTTTAATATTCATATGGATTGTATAAAATTGTTTCTTTTATGTTATGGCTTTCTACTATTTTCTCAAAATCTTCCTTCAATATATCTTTTAAAATGACCACAAAAGAGACCAATTGATAAGGTATTTTATATGCAATTTCAAGTTTTTCCGTTAACTTGGTTACCTGATAAAAATCCAGGAATATTTTTGTAAAATCATTGAGCAACAAAATATCACAATTTTCAGGAATCATAGAGAGCTTAGATGCTGTTAAAGCGCCTTTGATTTCGAACACCGTTTTATTTTCTGCATCATCAATGTGATCAATATCTTTAAATTTACTGATGAATGCAATGGTTCTTAATTTATTAAGATCCGAATTGATGCTTTTTTGGTCGATCTTAACAATATAGTAAAAGTAGCTATTTTTAACTGAAGCCACTTGCGTTACGCGGCTTGCGGCACCATCAATGATAATGGTTTTGATGTGCTCCTCATTTCTAAGATACGTTATAATTTCAGCGAGTTGCTTATTGTCTTCAGAGCCAACAAGTTCTATCGTGCCGCTTCGCAATGTTTTTGCCAAAGCGAGTCTTCCTAAAACAGTTTTGTATGGAAACACATGAATTATTTCAAACAACGCATCACTTTTATTGATCATTAAACTTGAGGTGACAACGTAATCTCCTGTTTCAGTATAGATTTTTGGTTTGGGGGTGTCAAATATTAAATCATTGGCTTCACCATCAATCCCAATGGTAAAAAAAGCAGGCTGAACAACTTCTCTTAACTGCGTAAGCGCATAATTCAGAAAAGTTGTTTTACCCGCATTTTTTTTATTCCCTACTAAGAAGGTCGTTTTATTAACAAGTTGTTCTGCAATAACACTGTTCATCTTAATACGGCATGTATTTGTTCCTTTAATATACAGTTAATCTGTTTTTTCTTTTCAAATTTTCAGGCTGAAGAGAAAGTCCGTCATTATTCAATAACATCGCTACTCCATCTTTAGCGACCAAATTCTCATCATTACAGAATTCACAATTTTCAGCATCATGCTCCTTTCCATGTGTAGGCTGTGTATACGTAGTGATCACACCTTCATAATTTCTTAATACCACTCTTTTTTCGTTTTGAGATATTAAGTAAGTTGGCATTACCGGAATTTTACCGCCGCCGCCCGGAGCGTCCACCACAAAAGTTGGCACTGCCAAACCCGATGTATGTCCGCGTAAGTTTTCAATAATTTCAATGCCTTTAGAAATGGCTGTTCTGAAGTGAGAAATCCCTTCAGAAAGATCACATTGATAAATATAATAAGGTCTTACACGAATTCTTAATAGCTCGTGCACCAACTTTTTCATAATATTGGAACAATCATTAATGCCTCTGAGCAGCACCGATTGGTTGCCGACATTAACACCTGAATTTGCCAATTTTTCACAAGCAATTTTAGCCTCTTCAGTGATTTCTTTTGGGTGATTAAAATGCGTATTCAAATATATTGGATGGTGCTTTTTAAGCATTTCGCAGAATTTATCCGTGATTCTTTGAGGAAGCACCACGGGCATACGACTGCCAATACGGATGATTTCAACGTGGTCAATTTTTCGTAATTCGGTTAGAATATAATCTAATTTTTCGTCGCTTAAAATTAATGGATCGCCGCCAGAAATAACGATATCTCTAAGTTGAGGCGAATTTCTGATGTATTCAAATGCCTGTTCAAGATGTTTATTATCCATTTTGTCGCTTGAATCACCAACAATTCTTCTTCGGGTACAATGACGACAATACATTGAACATTCGTGGGTAACAAGAAGTAAGGCCCTGTCCGGATAACGATGCGTAAGTCCCGGAACCGGAGAATCCACATCTTCATGCAGCGGGTCATCCAAATCAGAATCATCAACAAACAATTCATTAAGCGCAGGAACAGCCAGCATTCTTACCGGACAATCTCTGTCTTCTTTGTCCATTAATGCAGCATAATACGGCGTAATTGCCATTTTAAACTTTTTCAATGTTTTAGAAAGATTTTCCTTTTCTTCTTCGGATAATATAATTACTTTTTCAAGTGTGGGAATATCTCTGATGGCGTGTCTCAATTGCCATCTCCAATCGTTCCAGTCTTCTTGAGATATGTCCTTAAATAAAGGGATGTGTTTATAGGCGACTTTTTTATATGCTGTTTTCATTTATTTAAATTTCAGATTTGATAAAAAATTTAATTATGCATAAAGACTTTCATATAAATCCCTTATGCCTTTATGTTCTCTTAATATATTTAATGTTATTTCTGCGTGATCTTTTGCATAACCGTTGCCAACAATCATGTCAATATCTTTACCTACACCTTCAGCTCCTAAAGCGGCTTTTGTGAAGGAAGTTGCCATACTGAAGAAGTAAACTACGCCTCTGTCTTTACACATTAAGATAGAACCCATTTCAGTATTTTGTATGTTTACGTTGTTAATAACAACATCGGCAAGTTCATCATTGGTAACTTTTGAAATGGCATCGTAACAACTAAGTGCATTGGTTGCATCCAGTTTAATTATTTCGTCGCAGATATTTAATTTTCTTAAAGCTTCTAAACCTTTGTCACTATAATCAACACCGATGACTTTCCCGTTAACTCCAGCCCTTCTTTTTGCTTCGTAACAGCAAAGAATCCCCGATTTTCCGCTGGCACCGATAATAACAACCGTGTCTCCAGATTTTACCAAACGCGCTGTTTGTGCAGGAGCACCACATACGTCGAGTACCGCAAGTGCTAATGAATCAGGCATATCGGTTGGTAATATTGAGTATAAACCCGTTTCAAACAAAATAGCTTTTGCTTTTACAATCACCTGATCAATCGATGCTTTAACCTCAATAATCTTTTCAATTTTGAGCGGCGTTAATGATAAAGATACAAGGCTTGCAATTTTATCTCCAACTTTTAGATCTCTTTTGCCTGCCAATGCTTCCCCTATTTGTAAAACCGTTCCTATGAACATGCCGCCAGATCCCGTAACAGGATTTTTCATTTTGCCTTGGGCAGCAACTATTTCTAAAATAATTTCTTTTATTTTTTCGATATCGCCACCGGCCTGTTCTTTAATTTGGGTAAAACTGGCTGAATCGATATTTAAAATATCAACATCAACCAAGATTTCGTTGTCGTATATTTCAGTAACATTGTTATCAACTTTCGTTGCAGGTTGCGGTAAAACGCCTAAGGGTTCAATAACCCTGTGCGTACCGTATTTATTTCCTTTTTTCATCTGTTTTATTTAACAGTTTTTACTGTTTTTTTAATCCTAAAATTTCTCTTGCTTCTGCCGGCGTTGCTATTTCACGACCAAGTTCCTTAGCCAATCGTACCACTTTTTCAACCAATTCTCCATTCGATTTGGCTAAAACACCTTTAGATATGTATAAATTATCTTCCAAACCAACCCTTACATGACCGCCATCAATAATGGCGGCAACAGCCAACGGAAATTCAAATCTTCCAACGCCCGCAACCGAGTAGGTGGAATCGGAAGGAATGCTGTTACGCAAAAAAACAAAGTCTCTTAAAGTTCCCGAAATGCCTCCGTTAACACCCATCACAAAATCAAAATGCATAGGAGATTTTATAAATCCTTTTTGATGAAGACGCAGCGCCATATCAATCATAGATTTGTCAAAAACCTCCAATTCTGGTTTGATGTTTTTTTCAATCATTCGCTGTCCAAAATATTTGATGGTATTTTCGGTATTTTCAAATATCTCGTCGCCTCCAAAGTTTAAGGTGCCACAATCTAACGTTGCCATTTCCGGATTAAGCTCGGTTGGCTGTAACCGTTCATCATTTTTCATCCCAACTGCACCACCGGTTGAAGGTTGAATAATTGCATCGGGACATTTTAGCTTTATGGCATCCATCACCTCTTTAAAACGGTTTTTATCTTGTGTGGGCGTGCCGTCGTCTTTGCGAACGTGCAAATGAATGATACTTGCACCGGCCCGGTAAGCCAAACTGGCTTCACGAACACATTCTTCAACAGTATAAGGCACTGCAGGATTGTGTTCTTTTGTAACTTCCGCACCCGAAATTGCGGCTGTGATAATTAATTTTTCCATAAAATAAGTTATTTACGCTGACTCGCTTTTGGCGTAACACAGGTTCCTGTGGCGCGACAAACAATGATAGGTTCTTCAAGAAAATCGCAGGCTGAATCTGAAATATCAGGACGAGGCGCGATCACTTTACGGGCTTCAAATTTCATTCTTCTGCTGGAGTTTCCTTCTTCAATTATTTCACCAACAGCTTCAATATAGTCGCCCGCATAAACAGGCGCCATAAACTCTACCATATCATAAGCTTTAAACAAACCTTCATCACCATCTCTTAAAATAAGAAGTTCTGTGGCAACATCACCAAATAACTGAAGCATTCGTGCTCCATCAACAAGGTTTCCGCCATAATGAGCATCATGTGAGCTCATTCGCAATCTAATCATCGATTTTAACATATTATTTTATTTTGTTATATTTATAAATTGACTCTTATTTTTTTTAATTTAAATACATTTTTAATATATTTTCAACAAATTTAATTCTTATTTTTGAATTTATAATAATAACAGCATCTGTAATTATTAAATAATCAGGAGAAAAATTTAAAAAGATTGCTTTATTAAATTAAAAAGTAAAAACCCCAAAAACTAACCGTCAAGCAGCGCTATCAAAATATGCTTGGAATCCAAGGAATTTAGGTATTGAATTTGTTAAATTATTATTTTTTTTCGCTTCCATAAACTGGTTTTTTCACGAAATTAAGTTCATCGGTCTTTAAAAAAAATCATGAAATATTTTAAGATAATTTGCCAATTATAAAGCGTTTTTTTCAATTTTTAGATTCTGGAGCATTGAAATTTAAATTATGAAATTCATGAGAGGTGAAGTTTACAATTGCAAATCTGTGGTGAAATTTTTTTTTAAAATAAAAAAATATTAGTATCTTTAGTTTGCAAACTAATTAGAAATTTCATCTTAAATATAAAGACAGGCTTTTTATATTTATTATACATTACATCTCTTATTACTGAATCTATTTTGTCAAATTAAACTTATCTATTCTATTGCAAGAAAATATTTTTTTAAAATATTGTTTGTAGCTGCATCAATGATTTGCACTCTTACTCGTAAAAAAATCTGTTGCACTTAAAGTTTAAACAGATTTGAAAGCGTATGGTTAAACCATTATCGATTGATCTTGAAGTTTTTATGAGTATAAGTTTTTAAATAATCATTTTTGAAATGATGGATTCCTTGCGCAAATTCGTAAGAATTTTTGTTTAATGAATCTTGAAAGTGATTTTTCATTTAAACTTCAAAAAACTAAAACTCTTGCTATTTCTATAGCATATTATTTTAGTCTTGGATTCACTTCGGTGATTATAATAATTTTTCCCTAATTTATTTAGGGTTCATAACTTGATAAACAAAATGTATTAATCTTAAATTTATTTATTATGAAACCACTTATTCGATTGCTAGCAATTTTAGTTTTAATTTTTAATGTCACTTCCTGCGATGATGACGATGATAATACACCAAATCCAAATGTAACTTTTACGGCTGAATTAAAAGGTACGAATGAGGTTCCGGCAAACAATTCAACAGCCACAGGAACCGCAACACTTACCTTTAACAAAGTGACAAAAATATTTACTCTTTCTGTAACACACAATGTTGTTTCAGCCACAGCAGGACATATTCATAAAGGAGCCGTTGGCGTAAATGGCGACGCGGTTTTTCCATTTGCAAATGTTGTATCTCCTATAAGCTTTACCAGCACGGCTTTGAATGCAAGCATGGAAGCAGATTTATATGCGAATCTTTATTATGTTAATATTCATAGCACAACATTCCCAGGAGGAGAAATAAGAGGCCAATTGGTTAAATAATTTACCAACAACTCTTAACACTTCTTGAAATCAATAATTTCAAGACTGCAAAAATTAATTAATGAAAAAAGCCTCTCACTTAAAATGAAAGGCTTTTTTTAATTTGTGGTCTTACTTGTGGCTTCCATCAACTCCGCCAGTCTAACGGACAGATTGGCTCGGGATAAACTTATCGCCTGTTTTGGTAAATAAAAAAAGATCTACAATAAATGTAAATCTTTTCTCTTTTTGTGGTCCCACTTGGGCTCGAACCAAGGACACCCTGATTATGAGTCAGGTACTCTAACCAGCTGAGCTATGGGACCTAAAACTGGTTTGCAATATTACCACTATTTTCGTTTATGCACAATAAATTTAAACAATTTTTAAATAATTGATTTTGCTTTTTCGAATTATTTAAAATCCAATCTAATCTTCTGAATATTAGATTCACACTGCTTTATTTGCCTTAAATTTTATCAAAATTATGCTTAAACCATACTTTTTGGTATTCTCTTTTTAATACCAAATAGGTTATTTCCTCCATACTGGTTGTTAAATTATCGTTCTTCAGTTTGGCCAAATCACTTTCCGGCACATCAATTCGGTACAATAGGTTTAAATAATCATCGTATTGTTTGGTGATTAAATTCAATAAAACAGCGAACAATTGCTTTTTTAACTCAGTTGGGGAATTTGTACTATCAAAACTTGCTGCAACATTTGCCAATTGAAAATCCTTATTTAACTGCGCAATCAATTGCACATATAAATTTTCATTCGTTATTGAAATTAACAATTCCTCCGTATTTTTTGCGGGTAACATTAAATGGTGCGTTTCATTAATCCTAGTCCGAAATTTTTAAGCAATTCCATCTTTTCCTCTGCAATATCTATATTTTCTAACTCCTTAAAAGCCAAATCTGTATAAAATTCTATTTCATTTTTGGTCAATTCGGGGATGTTATTATTTTCGAAAATCCTTGTCACTTCTTTTACCTTATTGTTGTTTTTGGATTCGCCAGCGTAAAAATCCATCAATTTTTCTTTGTCTTCTATGCCGCAGACTTCAATCGCCTTTAAATACAAAAATGTCTTTTTGTTTTCGGCAATATCGCCTCCTATTTGTTTTCCAAAGAGCGCTTCATCGCCAAAAGTGTCTAAATAATCATCCTGTAACTGGAAAGCGATGCCAAGGTTTAATCCGAAATCATATATTTTTTCGGCCTCATCATCATCAACATTCGCTATGATGGCGCCCATTTTCATAGCTGCAGCCACCAACACCGAAGTTTTATAGGTAATCATTTTTAAATACCTTGGAATGGTCACATCATTTCTGCTTTCAAAATCAATATCCAATTGTTGTCCTTCGCACACTTCCAAAGCGGTTTTGCTGAAAAGCATCATCAATTTTTGATAAACAACAGGCTCATAATTTTCAAAACATTGATACGCCATAATCATCATGGCATCACCCGACAAAATTCCGGTATTGATATTCCATTTTTTATGCACTGTTTCAAATCCACGTCTTATTGGAGCGCTGTCCATAATATCATCGTGCACCAAAGTAAAATTGTGAAAAACTTCAATGGCCAACGCAGCATCATAGGCTAGTTTTACGTTTCCGTCAAAAATTTCACATGTCAATAAAGTTAACACCGGACGCAAGCGTTTTCCGCCTATTTGAAGTATATAATGAATAGGTTCGTACAAATTAGCCGGTTCTTTTACGCTAATTTTTTCGTTTAAATAGTCAACAAAACTTTCTTTGTAGGTTTCAATAC
>JAUSOJ010000126.1 GCA_030656195.1 Lutibacter sp. | reverse complement strand
GCCGCATTAAAAAATACTTCAGAAAAGTTCACCATCCTTATTGCCGATGATGATGAAATTAGCTTTTTTTATTTGGAAAACATCCTCGAAAATGAAGAAATCATTTTAATCCATGCAAAGACTGGTTTAGAAGCAATAGATTGTCTAAAATTAAATCCTGACATTTCACTTATTTTAATGGACATCAAAATGCCAGAAATGAGTGGTTTAGAAGCTACCCAAGAAATCAGAAAATTCAACAAATCAATCCCAATAATAGCTCAAACAGCTTTTTCTGTTATAGGAGATAAAGAAAACATATTGAACGCCGGCTGCAATGATTATATAGCCAAACCCATAAATAAAATTGAAGTGATTAATCTAATAAAAAAATATTTGCCGCTAAATTAAAAAGCATAAAACCATCAATTAAAATTAGGAAGGGGCGCCAACGGGGCAAGTCAAAACACCCGTAATAGTGCCACTCAAATTATGATTAAAGTTACTCCATCATTTTATTTTAAACTTCTAAAAATTCCCCAATCTTATTCTGATTTTTTACTACTTTTGAGAAATAATTAAAGATTTTCAACATCTTGTAGCTGAAGGTAATCCTAACCTGCAATCAACAAAATTGGCTGGTAAATCAATTTCTAAATCAGGAATTTAAATTTAAAAACAATGAAAGGCGTTTTAACCATTGTGCTTTTGATCCTGTCGAATACCTTTATGACGCTTGCCTGGTATGGCCACCTTAAATTTGCCGAATGGAAATGGTTTAACAAATTGGGGCTTATTTCCATAGTTTTGATCAGTTGGGGCATCGCCCTATTTGAATATTCTTTCCAGGTTCCGGCCAACAGAATTGGCTTTAAGGGAAATGGCGGTCCGTTTTCTTTGTTGCAATTAAAAATGATTCAGGAAGTGATTACGCTGGTTGTTTTTGCCGCTTTTTCGCTCGTCGCTTTCAAAACAGAAACTTTTAGGCTCAACCATATTATCGCGTTTGTCTTTCTCATTCTTGCCGTTTATTTTATGTTTAAAAAGTAATTTCAACTCATTTTGGGCCTGCCCGCCTTTTTGGTGGGCGTTCCCCGCCAGCTGGCGGGTCGGGTTTTCCGCTTCAATCTTTTTTACCTCGCCAAAAGGCTAATCAAAAAAGGATTTCCACTGCAACCCCTAACGCAAATTGAACTGTAATTTTAGCAAAAAACGTTCAAAATAACTTTGATTTTTACTATTTTTGGTAATTAAAGGTGATTTTTTGGACAGACTTCCACAATCGCAAAATCTTTATTTTTAAACAATAAATAAATGATCAATAGACTGTTTTTTGGACTCATCATCACTTTTATTTTTGCAGGTTGTACCATTCAGGCACAAAAAATTTCTGTAGCCGCTGCTTCCGATTTAAAATTTGCCTTGGATTCCATCATCTCGGTGTATCAAAAACAACATCCATCAGAAAAAATTCAGGTAACCTATGGTTCTTCAGGTAAGTTTTTTGAGCAAATCCAATATAACGCGCCATTTGATCTATATTTTTCTGCAGATGTCGACTATCCAAAAAAGTTAAAAGAGAAAGGACTCACAATTTCTGACGTAAAAACATACGGCATCGGCAGAATTGTCATCTGGAGCAAAAAAATAGA
Organism: Lutibacter sp.; assembly: GCA_030656195.1. Lineage (GTDB taxonomy): Bacteria > Bacteroidota > Bacteroidia > Flavobacteriales > Flavobacteriaceae > Lutibacter. The sequence goes on along the minus strand of JAUSOJ010000126.1, from coordinate 3,521 downwards.
TCCAAACAAGGAAAAAATGAACTCTTTGCTAAATCCAAAATTGAATAAAATTTCCATCGCAAACCCTGATCACGCGCCTTACGGAGAAAAAGCGAAAGAAAGCATGCAATATTATAAAATTTATGATCAGGTAAAAAGTAAATTTGTGTATGGGGAAAATATTTCCCAAACCGCCCAATTTGTGCAGCTTGGAGCCGCCGATATTGGCATTGTGGCCTTGTCTTTGGCATTGTCGCCAACGATGCAGAAAGCCGGCGGAAAATATTATGTCATTCCCCAAGAATCGCACAAACCATTGGAACAGGGTTATGTGATTTTAAAACAGGCCAAAAACAACCAAAACGCATTAAAATTCTATAATTTTATTGCATCACCAGCCGCCATAGCCATTTTAACACATTTCGGATTTACCCAAAAAACAACCATCTTTTAATGAATATTCTATCAGGAAATATCACAAGCATTCAGGGAAGCGAATCGCTTTCTTTGGTTAAAATTGCCGTTGGAAACGCCATTTTTACAGCTATTATTATTGACACACCCGAATCTGACAATTATTTTAAAATCGGAAATAAAGTGAATGTGTATTTTAAGGAAACCGAAGTGATTATCGCCAAAAATGAACCCATGAACATCAGCATTCAGAATAAAATTCTTTGTAATATTGAAGCTATAAGAAATGGAGAAATTTTAAGCGAATTGCATTTAAGCTTTGGGGAATTCAAAATTAAATCCCTTATCACCACAAATGCCTGCAAAACACTAAATTTGAAAAATGGAGATGCTGTTTTAGCGTTAATAAAAACCAACGAAGTAAGTTTATCGCCCAATGATTGATCTAGCACCTTTATGGCTAACCGCAAAACTGGCCTTAATAACCACCCTAATTTTGTTGGTGGTTTCCGTGCCGCTATCCTATTGGCTGGCGTACACCAAATTTAAATTAAAATCGGTTGTGGAAGCGATTGTTAGTCTGCCGCTGGTATTGCCGCCATCCGTTTTGGGATTTTATTTGCTGGTTGCTTTTAGTCCACAAAATGCCTTCGGGGAATTTTTGAATCAATATTTTAACATTCAGTTGGTTTTTACTTTTGAAGGATTGATTATTGCTTCGGTATTGTACAGCTTGCCTTTTATGGTGCATCCCATTCAGGCCGGATTAAAAAATTTGCCGATTTCGCTTAAAGAAGCCTCATTTACTTTGGGGAAATCGAAATTTACCACACTGGTCAAAATTTTGCTTCCCAATATAAAAACCTCCATTTTAACGGGAATAGTGTTGACTTTTGCCCACACCGTTGGAGAATTTGGCGTTGTTTTAATGATTGGCGGAAGCATTCCCGAAGAAACCCGGGTGGCTTCCATTGCCGTTTATGACGAAGTGCAGGCGATGAATTATGACGCCGCAAATTTGTATGCAGGAATCCTTTTTGTTTTCACTTTTTCAGTTCTTTTGGGCGTTTACCTCATCAACAATTCCTTCAGTAAAATAAATCCCTTAAACAATGATTAAATTTTACGCCCATAAAACCTTGCAAACAGCCGACGGAAAGCTTCCTTTGGATGTGTCCTTTTCGGTTGAAAAAGGACAATTTATCACCATTTATGGAAATTCAGGTGCCGGAAAAACAACCATTTTAAGAGTTTTGGCCGGACTTACAGATGCCGAGAAATCTTTGATTGAAGTCGGAGGAGAATGTTGGAACAATACCGACAAAAAATTTGTTTTGCCCATTCAAAAACGTTCGGTCGGATTTGTGTTTCAGGATTATGCGTTATTTCCTAATTTAACCGTTCGGGAAAATTTGGACTTTGCGCTTCAAAAAGGAAATGATAAAAATATTGTGAATGAATTGTTGGAATTGATGGAATTGCAATCTTTACAAAACAGCAAACCCCAAAATTTATCGGGCGGACAAAAACAGCGTGTCGCTTTGGCAAGAGCCATTGCCCGCAAACCAAAAATATTGTTGTTAGACGAACCGCTTTCGGCACTTGACGACGAAATGCGATTTAAATTGCAGGATTTTATTTTGAAAGCGCACCAACACTACAAACTTACCACCATTTTGGTGAGCCATCATTTACCTGAAATTTTTAAACTTTCCGACCACGTAATTTTGCTTGATAAAGGAAAAATCATCAAAGAAGGAACACCCTCTTTTGTTTTTTCTGAAGATAAAATAAGCAGTAAATTTAAACTTACGGGAGAAATTATCGCCATTGAAAAAAGTGATGTGGTGTATATCATCAGTGTGCTTTCCGGATCTAATATAATTAAAGTGATTGCAACGGAAGATGAAATAAATACCTTGAAAGTTGGGACAAAAGTGATGGTGGCTTCAAAAGCCTTCAACCCAATGATTCAGAAAATTAGTTGAAAATTTAGCGTAATTTCTTTATTATTTATAGCTGTATTTATTAAAAGAGAGAATTTCAAATGATTTTTAGCATACTTATAGTTATCAGAATTTAGTTTTATATTTGACAAAAAAAAAATGACACTACTTTTAGTCTATTTATTTCTTGCACTCACCATCTCTTTTCTGTGTTCAATTATGGAATCGGTATTGCTATCCACGCCTGTTTCGTTCTTAATTGTGAAAGAAGGAAAAGGCAATGCATGGGCAAGAGTATTTATCGACTTAAAAAGCAATATTGACAAGCCATTATCTGCAATTTTATCGCTTAACACCGTGGCTCATACCGTTGGCGCAGCCGGTGTTGGCGCACAAGCTGTCAAAGTATATGGCGAAGCATCCTTTGGGATTGTTTCAGCAATTTTAACCATCTTAATATTGGTGCTTACAGAAATTATTCCTAAAACTATTGGGGCGAATTATTGGAGAGGTTTGGCCAAGATTTCATCGCAAATAATAAGGATTATGATTATTGGCACCTATCCTTTGGTTATTATGTCGGCCTATATTACAAGGGCCATTTCAGGAAATGAAAATGAGCAATCAACCAGCAGGGAAGAAATATCGGCCTTGGCGAGCATTGGTGCGGACGAAGGTATTTTTTCAGAAAAAGAACATAAGATTATTCAAAATTTACTTCGACTTAAAAATGTAAAAGTTACTGAAATTATGACCCCAAGGGTGGTTGTTGCGATTGCCGATGAAAATTTAACCTTAAATGATTTTTTAAGAAATAAGGATTACCTCAAATACTCACGGATTCCCATTTATTCAGAAAGTACAGAAAACATAACGGGTTATGTATTCAGACAAACGGTTTTTGAAAAGCTTGCTGAAGGACAACTTGATTTAAAACTGAAAGATATTAAACGCGAAATTGTATTTGTCCAAGATTCAAAAGTATTGTTTAGCGTTTGGGAAATTCTTTTGGAAAGAAAGGAACATATTGCTGTAATTATTGATGAATATGGCGGTATGGACGGCATTGTAACCCTCGAAGATATTATTGAAACCTTGCTTGGACTTGAAATAACCGACGAAAAAGATACCGTTACGGACATGCAAAAATATGCACGTGACCGTTGGAAAACACGACAAGCA
>JAUSOJ010000099.1 GCA_030656195.1 Lutibacter sp. | reverse complement strand
AAATCACCTGTTTTTTAATAATCAATCATCAATTTTAATGCTTCCTCTTGCTTTGTGTTTTCAGCAACTTCAACCGCTTTTTCTAACCAGCCAACCATTTTTTCAAGTGATGCGCTGTACATTCCGCCAACTTTCCAAACTTTTTCTTCCAAAGATCCGTCGGCATTTTTTACCAATTTCGAATTCAAACCAAATTCAACAGGCATTTTGTCGTTTTTGTTGATTTTTAAAGCATAGAATTTTTCCGCCTCTTTTTCTGTAACATCAGGTCCGTAATAATTTGTGGCTGAACCCAATAACAAACCTTTAGTTTCATCCAGGTTTACTTTTTTGGCATCTTTATCGTTAAAAATAACTTCATAAGCTTCACCTGTAAGCATTGTTTTGGTTTCTTTTAACAAGGTGTCGAAATAAACTTTTGAAAATTCAGGTTTAAATTTATCATTTGAATAATGATGGTGGATTCCGTTAGAAAACCAAATTCTTTTTAAATAAATTTCAAAATTTTTCCAGTCATCAGTTGTTTTATCACCGGCATAATTTTGGTAGATATTTTCCAAAGCACGCTTGATGGTTAAATTATGTCGATAATTTTGGTCGTAAATAATATCGCGTCCTTCCATACCGGCTTGCGATAAATAATACACCAATTTTTTTTGGTTCAATGTTAAGCTTTCAAATCCAGGAATTTGATAACGCAGTATTTTAACATCGGCAAATTGTTCAACTTCATAATTAAATTCGGTTGAAACTTCTGTTATTGGATTTTCTTCCTTTTTTTGATCGGCACAAGAAAATAAGAATGATGCCGTTAACAGCATCGGTAAAAAATATTTAATTTTCATTTGATAGATTATTTAAAATTTATCAACAAATTTACTATTTAAAACAGAATAAATCCCTAAATTAGTGATTAGTAATTCTAAATTCCCACTTTTGAAATATATAAAATACTTCATCTTCTTTCTTCTTGCAGCAGTTATTGTGCTGGCCATTTATGGTGCTATATTGGAAAGCAAGTACGACATCAAGCGTTCCCGAATCATAAAAGTACCTGCTGAAATTGTTTTTGAAAACGTAAATGAGTTTAAAAATTGGGAAAATTGGAGTCCGTGGTTTGAAACTGACCCAACCATGGTAACCTCTTATCCTGATACTACATCGGGCATTGGCGCATCATACAGCTGGAAAGGAAAAAGTGGCAGCGGATTTATGAAAACCGTCTCATTGATTCCAAACAAAGAAATAGTGCATCAAATTAATTTTGGAAAAAGCAGCACGCCCGAGGTTTATTGGAAATTTAATGAAGTTGATGAAGGTACTGAAGTTGTATGGGGAATGCGGGGTGAAAACTCATTTACCGAAAAATTTTATTGGTTGTTTAAAGGCGGTATAGAAAAAAATACGATTCCGGTTTACGACAGAGGTTTGGAGTTATTGGAAAAACATATCTTAACTGAATTGGAAAAACATTCTTTTGAACCAAAAGGCGCTGTTGATTATGGCGGCGGATTTTATTTATACCAGACCATTTCATGCCAAATTCAGGAAATTGAACAAAAAATGAATGAAATGTTTCCTGTTATTGTGGAATATATGGCCAAAAACAATATTGAAGCATCAGGAAAACATTTTACGCTCAACCATAAATGGGATGAACAAAATAATACTGCCATGTTTTCTGCCTGTATCCCTGTAAAAGAAAGGGTAATTACCACCGGAGATGTTTTAACCGGTTATTTAAAACCGCAAAAAACTTTTAAAACCATTTTTAAGGGCGATTATAAATTTGCCAATGAAGCTTGGGAAGCTGCTTATAACGGATTGGTTGCCCAAGGTTTTACTGAAATTGTTGGCGCCGAACCCTTTGAATTTTATATAGTTGGCCCAAAAGATACTAGAAATCCGGCAAAATGGGTAACGGAGATTTATATACCGATAGCCCCCTAACCCCCGAAGGGGGAATTATAATTGTAACTTAAAAAAGCTAAAGGTTATTGGTTTTTTCAAAACAAACTCCCTTTCCTTTGGAAAGGGCTGGGGATAGGAAAAAATCCGTTTATACTTCATGATATCTGAAACATTCGATAACATGGTCATTGATCATTCCGGTGGCTTGCATGTGTGCATAAATTACGGTTGAACCCACAAATTTGAATCCGCGTTTTTTTAAATCTTTTGAAATAATATCAGACAATTCAGTGGTTGCTGGAAGTTCACTTAAGTTTTTTCTGCTGTTTTTGATGGGTTTTCCTTTGGTAAAGCCCCAAATATAGTTTGAAAAAGAACCAAATTCCTGTTGCACTTCCATAAAAGCAACCGCGTTTGAAATAGTGGCTTTTATTTTCAATTTATTTCTGATGATGCCTGCATTAAGTAACAATTCTTCATACTTGGCATCAGAATAGTTGGCTATTTTTTTATAATCAAAATGATCAAAAGCACTTCTAAAATTTTCTCTTTTCCGAAGAATGGTAATCCAGCTTAATCCCGCCTGAAAAGTTTCCAAAATTAAGAATTCAAATAATTTATCGTCTTCAAATACGGGAATTCCCCACTCTGTATCGTGATAAGCCATATAAAGCGGATCGTTTTTACACCAGCCACAACGTATTTTGTCCATTTTATTTCGATTTAAAGGATACGCTAATTTAAAAATTTTAACATAAAAATTGGCATTCTTTTTGTACTTTTAAGTAACCTAAAACCAATTGATTATGAAAACAGTATTTTATTACGTGGCTATTGGCTTGTTGATTGCCTCTTGCTCTTCAACAAAAAAAACTGGAACACAAGAAGCCAAAACCTCGCAAGAAGTTGTGAGAATAGCCAATGACAGTTTGGAATATGAAATTATTATCATGGATATTGGCTTTGACACTTATTTAAACACCATAGCCAAACCGATGAATTTTTATTCGAAGGAATATTATGAAAACAAAAACAGGTTTTATGTCACAGAGTGGAACATACGAGCACGAAATCCGTTAAGATATCGCAGAAATATTTATGAAAACCAAATAGACTACGATTTTAATGTTGATTATGGTTTAGAAGTAAACTATAAACTTTACAATTATTTTAAATTTGTAGAATATAAATACAACCAGCGATTTTTTTAAATCTTTATTTCACAGGTTTCAGTTGAATTCTTAAAACCATATATCCTAAAAATCCAGCTACCAAAGATCCTAAAATAACACCCATTTTTGCGGCTGCAATAAAAGCTTCATCATCATAGGCCAAATTGGTAATAAACAAAGACATGGTAAATCCAAGTCCGCCCAAAATACTTACGCCCAATAATTGTTTAAATTCAACACCTTCAGGCAAATCAGCCATTTTAAATCTAATTGCCAGATAAGAGAGCAACATTATACCAACAGCATTTCCAAAAAACAATGCCAATGCAATATTTATGGTGATATGGCCTGTGAATTCCAATCCGCTGAAACTTAGTACCACGCCTGCATTTGCCAGTGCAAAAATTGGCATAATGACATAGGAAACCCAGCCATGAAGCGAATATTCCAATTGTTGAAGCGGTGATTGTACTTTAGCACAAATAGTTTCTATTTCTTCAACAACTTCCAATTGTTTTTTGTTGAGTAATTTTGGGTTTTTATACTTACAACTTTTAAAGACCTGAAGTTGCACATTTAATTCTCTTTCATACTCACTTAATTTAATTTCCCGATACATTGGTATGGTGAATGCCATCAATATACCTGCAATTGTTGGATGAATTCCCGATTTTAAAAATAACAGCCAAACAACAAATCCTAATATAAAAAAGAAGTACTTGGAATAGACATGTTTGTAGCTTAAAAACCCAAGTGTTCCAACAATAAGTAACGCATAGGTAATTAAATCCCACTGAATATTGGCGCTATAAAAAACAGCAATCACTAAAACTGCACCAATATCATCAACAATGGCAAATGCCGTTAAAAATATTTTTAAGCCAAGAGGAACGCGATTTCCCAATAATTTTAAGATTCCCAAAGTAAAAGCAATATCTGTAGCCATTGGAATTCCCCATCCATGTTCACCAACTTTTCCTTGGTTCAAAATTACAAATATCAGCACCGGAAAAACCATACCGCCCACTGCGGCAAAAATAGGCAAAGATGCTTTTCTTAATGTGGTTAATTCTCCGGCTAAAATTTCTCGTTTTACTTCTAAACCAATCACAAAGAAAAAGATGGCCATTAGGCCGTCATTAATCCATAAAATAAGGGATTTTTCAAGATAAAAATCTGTATTAACAAATCCAATTGCTAATTTATAGCGCCAAAACTCCTCATAAAAATTTCCATAAGGTGAATTCGCCCATACAACCGCAAAAATTGAAAACGCAAAAAGAATCAAACTTGCTGTTGTTTGTAAATGTATAAACTGATTTAGGGCGCCACTGACTGCTTCTATTTTTTTCTTCATAATTCGATGCGCAAGATAACTCATTTTGAAATAAAAAAAAAGTCTTCTGTATAGAAGACTTTAATTTTAATATAGATTTTACTTATGCTTAAAGTTGCGGACCTGCTGCCACCAAAGCTTTTCCTTCTTCGGTATTGGTATATTGCTCAAAGTTTTTAATATACAATCCTGCTAATTTTATTGCTTTTTCTTCCCATTCCTGAACATTTGAATAGGTAGTTCTAGGGTCTAAAATATCACTGACTTTAGGTAAGGCTTTAGGTGCTTTCAAATTTAAAAATGGAATGTGCACCGTTTCTGCTTTGTCTATTGACCCGTCTAAAATAGCATCAATAATGGCACGTGTATCTTTTAATGATATTCTCTTTCCTGTTCCGTTCCAACCTGTATTCACAAGGTAAGCTTTGGCATTGTGTTCTTTCATTTTTGAAACCAATGTTTTAGAATACATTGTTGGGTGCAATGTTAAAAACGCTTCACCAAAAGCCGGAGAAAAAGATGGTTGCGGTTCTGTAATTCCTCTTTCTGTACCTGCCAATTTAGAAGTAAATCCGCATAAGAAGTGATATTGTGCCTGCGCATCATCCAAAATAGAAACTGGAGGCAAAACACCAAAAGCATCGGCAGAAAGATAAATAATGTTACTTGCATGGCCAGCTTTAGACGGCAACACAATTTTATTTATATGATAGATTGGATAAGAAACTCTCGAGTTTTCCGTAATTGTATGGTCGTAAAAATCTACTTCACCATATTCGTTAACGGCAACATTTTCCAATAACGCGTCTCTTTTAATGGCTCTCCAAATATCCGGTTCATTTTTTTCGCTCAAATCAATTACTTTAGCGTAGCATCCGCCTTCAAAATTGAATACGCCATTGTGATCCCAGCCGTGTTCATCATCACCAATCAAATAACGTTTTGGATCGGCAGAAAGCGTTGTTTTTCCTGTTCCAGACAATCCAAAGAAAACAGCCACATCACCTTTTTCACCAACGTTGGCAGAACAGTGCATTGAAGCAATTCCGCGAAGCGGCAAATAATAGTTCATGATAGAAAACAATCCTTTTTTCATTTCACCTCCATACCAGCTACCACCAATCAACTGCACTTTTTCAGTAAGGTTAAACACCACAAAATTCTCTGAATTCAATTTATGCTCTTTCCATTTCGGATTTACAGTTTTAGAGCCGTTCATTACAATAAAATCTGGTTCGCCAAAATTTTCCAATTCGTAAATTGAAGGTCTGATAAACATATTGGTAACAAAATGTGCCTGCCACGCAACTTCCATCACAAAACGAACTTTTAATCGGGTGTCTGGGTTTGTTCCGCAAAACGCATCAACTACATATAATTTTTTTGAAGTGGAAAGTTGGTCCAACACCAAAGCTTTTAAGTCTTTATAAACTTCCAAAGTGGTTGGAAAATTCACTTTATCATCCCAATAAATGGTATCTTTAGTGACATCATCTTTAACAATAAATCTGTCTTTAGGCGAACGTCCGGTAAAAACACCTGTCTTTACGGCAACTGCACCACTATCTGTAATAGCTCCTTTTTCAAATCCAACACGTTGGTGAGAAACCTCTGCTTTATATAATTCTTCATAAGAAGGATTGTACGACACCTCATGATAACCTGTAATTCCTAAATCATGTAATTCCTGAATAACTTTAATATTTTTCATCTTATCGGTATTATTTATGTTTTCTATAGGTAAACTCATTATATTTATATTACAAATTTCGGATTAACTAAAGGTTACTTTTATGATATTTATCAGTAAAACACATTATCTACGATAACGTTTTCATTTCCATAATTTACACTAAATGTGTGCTTTAACTATTTTTTAAGCAGATTTATTTTTTTACGAAAACGATTTCGTAATTTATTAAAAAAAAATCTTTTTTTCTTCATTTTTCTTTTAAAAAATATTTGGCAAAAATAGATTTATTTGTTTAGTGCAACAAAAAAAATTGAAAGATTATCCATTATTTATCAAATCGGCCATTTATGCTTTCTTAAAATAGGAAATTCCCATTTTTAACCATCCTAAAATAAAAAACAAACCACCCAATGGCGTTATAAACCAAATATTTTTTGGATTTACGCCTAAAGTTATGGCATATATGGATCCTGAAAAAAACAAAATCCCCGCAAAAAACAAATAACTCACCATGTTTTTGGTTTTTAAGGAAAATTCTGAATAAGAATTGACAAACAGCAAAACAATAATATGATACATTTGATAACGCACAGCCGTTTCAAAACTTTTTAATGCATTTTCACTTAAGGTTTCTTCCAGTGCATGCGCCCCAAAAGCACCCAGCACTATAGTTAACGCACCCAACAAAGCGGTAATTCCCAAGTATTTGTTCATTGATCCCATAAATTTTTATGCGTAAAGATAAAATTTATCGCGGTTTCAAAAGCATATTTTGTATATTTAGGTAAAATTTAAGAATCATGAATAGCAATACAGACTCCCTAGTAACTGTTTTAAACTCGAGTTTAATCCATGAATTACATATCGCCCAAACCTTATTGTCCAGTTATGGAATTCGTAGTTTTGTTTTTGATGAAAATTTAAATTCCATTATAGGAACCGCTTTTGTTGAAGGCTATAGGCTAAAAGTGAACAGTGCCGATTTTGAAAAGGCAAAAGAGATTTTATTATCGATTGATGACCACAGCATTTAATGGTAAAACGATCGAAACTTGCCATAAAATTTGTATTTTCGTATTCTTATAAGAATCTATAAAAATACGAGAATGAGAAATATTCTGGTTATTGGTTCAGGCCAATCATCTTCTTCATTAATTACCTATTTATTAAACAAATCTTTTAGCGAAAATCTTCACATCACCGTTGCCGATGTTTCTTTGGAACTTGCCAAAAGCAAAGTTAACAACCATCAAAATGGCACTGCGAGAACCCTTGATATTTTATATGAAGTCGAGCGGAAAGAAGCCATTAAAAATGCCGACATCGTAGTTTCTATGCTTCCGGCATATTTGCATATCAATGTGGCAAAAGATTGTTTGGAATTTGGAAAAAGCATGGTTACGGCTTCTTATATTTCAAACGAAATGAATGCACTTCATAATGAAGCTGTAGAAAAAAATCTGGTTTTTATGAATGAAATCGGTTTGGATCCAGGTGTAGATCATATGAGCGCCATGCAGGTAATTGACCGTATTCGGGAAAAAGGCGGTAAAATGTTGCTGTTTGAGTCGTTTTGCGGCGGATTGGTGGCTCCCGAAAGCGATGACAATTTGTGGAATTATAAATTTACCTGGAATCCGAGAAATGTGGTGTTGGCCGGACAAGGAGGTGCCGCAAAATTTATACAGGAAGGAACTTATAAATACATTCCCTATCAAAAATTATTTAGACGTACAGAAATTTTGAATATTGACGGTTACGGCAAATTTGAAGCGTATGCCAACAGAGATTCCTTAAAATACAGAAGTGTTTATGGTTTAGACAATATTTTAACGTTGTACCGCGGAACAATTAGGCGGGTTGGTTTTTCCAGAGCCTGGAATGTTTTTATTCAATTGGGAATGACTGACGACAGTTATACCATTGAAGATTCAGAAAATATGACTTACCGTGCGTTCACAAACTCATTTTTGGCCTACAATCCTTTTGATTCCGTTGAATTGAAATTGCGTTATTATTTAAAAATTGATCAGGACGATATTGTTTGGGACAAATTGACCGAATTGGATCTTTTTAGTTCCACAAAAATGGTTGGGCTTAAAAATGCGACGCCAGCACAAATTCTGGAAAAAATATTGAAAGACAGCTGGACCTTGAAAGAAAATGATAAAGATATGATTGTGATGCAGCATCTTTTCGGTTACGAATTAAATGGCAAAAAATACCAAATTGAAAGCAGTATGGTTTGCATTGGCGACAACCAAACCTATACCGCCATGGCAAAAACTGTTGGGTTGCCGGTTGCAATTGCCACGTTGAAAATATTGAACGGAGAAATTAAAACACCCGGCGTTCAAATGCCAATTTTGAAGGAAGTATACGAACCTATTTTGAAAGAACTGGAAGAAAACGGCATCATTTTTCACGAAAAAACAGTGCCTTATTTGGGTTACAATCCAGAACGCGTAACCGGGTAAACAGCGTTCACGCTTACACGCGCATTATTCAATTTTCAGCAAATTTTACCCCGACCCTAAAGGGAGAATTTGCCGAAAATTAAACCATATTCAGGAATGGGAAATTTGTTTTTTGATATTAGGAACTTTTCAAAGTTGACTTAAGATTACAATTTCAAATAAAAATCCTGTACCAGGCTTTTATAATCTTCCGTGTAATTGTGACGGGACAACTCAAGCGTTAATTCACTAAAGATTACTTCTGTTTTCAAAAAAGAAAATTGAAGCAGACTTCTTTTTACTGCAGTGTTTACAGCACCTTTAACTCTTGTGATTCTGTTTGGATACAATTGATTTTCTGCAGCAATTTTAAGGAAATTTTCTTCTTCCTCAAAAGGAATGATAAATGCACAATTTCCTTGTTCCGACAATAATTTAGCAGTTGAATTTAATAAATCAACATAGGTTAAACTTTCGGCATGGCGCGCCATCGCACGATCTTCAGGAAGTTCTTTATAGGTTGACGTATAAAAAGGCGGATTTGAGATGATAAAATCGTATTTATCGTCAATTTCATCGGTGAATTCGGCTAATGAAGCGTGGTAACAAAACAATCGATCGCCCCAATCGCTGGCTTCAAAATTTTCAACCGTTTGTTCATAAGCGGCATCATTCAATTCAATGGCATCAATCGTTTCAGCATCGCATCGCTGCGCCATCATTAAGGCAATTAAACCCGTTCCGGCGCCAATATCTAAAATACTGTCCGGATAAAAATCCAAATTTGCCCAAGCACCCAATAAAACACCGTCCGTACCAACTTTCATGGCTGTTTTATCTTGAAGAATGTTAAATTGCTTGAATTGAAAAGGTTTCATATAATTGATAATTTTGAAAGTTTTAGGAGTACAAAAGTACAAAGGCTAAGATACAAACAGCCAAAAAATTAGCGTAATTGTATAAACGCCGTATGATCCCAGAATGCTAACCCGTCAAAAAATACTGTTTGGAAAATTAAAAAACCTCCATAAAAATAAGGACATAATAAATACCGGTCAGTATAAAAACAACACCTGCAACAGTGCGTATTGCTTTTTCTATTTTGGTGATTTTGTTATAAAATGATCCAACACTGCTTGCCGCAAAAGCCAGTAGGTATGTAAATATCAATACGGGCAATCCTGTTCCGAAGGCAAAAATGATGGGCAAATACAATCCGTCCACACTTGAAATGGTCATTGGAATAAGCATTCCAAAATACAAAGCGCCGCTGTAAGGACAAAAGGCCAACGCAAAAACAGCGCCTATCAAAAAGGAACCCAACAAGCCTTTATCCTTAAATTTTTCGGACAGTTTTTCTGAAAAATTTGATTTTCCGAAGAAATTAAGCCGAATCACATTTAGCATAATCAACCCAATAATAATCAGCAGCGGACCTAAATATTTTTCGCCATTTTGGTTAAAAAACCGTGCAATATGAAATTTGCTGGCGCCAAAAAATAATATTAAACCTATGGTTGTATATGTAAATGCCCTGCCAAGAGAATATAAAATGCCGCTTAAAAAAACCTTTCGTTTACTTGAAATGTTTTTAGAAATATAGGCGGTAGCTGTAATGTTTGTCGCAAGCGGACAAGGGCTGATGGCGGTCATAAGCCCCAACACAAATGCCGACAATATGGGAATATTGTTATTCTCCAGCAGCGATTGCAAAAATTCCATTTACAAACTTTTAAGCTGGGTGGCTATTGCTTCTTTCAATTGTAAAGAAAATGCTTTTTGATCGGTGCCTTTCATAAATGCCAAATTGGTTAAATCAACGTGGCTTTCTTTACCGTCTTTAATCACGTTTAAAAAAAGCGCTGTTCCCGTAGCTTCAAATTTTTCGGCAAATTGCTCATTTTCTTTTTTATCAACATTTACAATCTTTAAAACTATTTTTCCGCTTTTCAATTCGTTGGCAAAATAAGTGTCCAACGTATATTTTGTGTTTGCCTCAATGGCTTTACACGTCATACACCTGTTTGTTGAGTGAAAATCAATAACCTCAATGCTGTTTCCTTTTGCTTGTTTTACAGCAGTTTTGTTTTGCGAGTTTCCTGTGCAGGAAAATAAAAATAGACTTATAACAAGTGCCGATAAAATACTAAACTGTTTCATTTTCAAGAATTTAAATTTTTAATAAATATTTTTAGATTGCCATAATTATTTAGCAACAACCCGTGTCCGAGCAACCGCAATTGGAAGCGTCTGAATCATTTTTAACTGAACTGTCCAACAAAAGTGCTGTAATTTCAGCTTTTGAAGGCACCCTTCCCCTAATTTTAAGTTCACCATTTATCACCACGGCTGGCGTCGACATCACGTTGTATTTCATAATTTCCATAATATCTTCCACTTTTTCAATCGTGGCATCAATCTTATTTTCAGTCACTGCGTCTTGTACCACAGCGGTCGTTTGTTTGCATTTCGGACAACCAGTTCCCAGAATTTTTATGTTTATGCTCATTTTTTATGTTTTAATATTTTATTGAATTAGTAATTTATGGGTTAAAAAATAACTATTTTGGTGGGCGTTCCCCGCCAACTGGCGGGCCGGGCTTTTCGTTTCAATCTTTTTTAATTCGCCCAAAAAGGCAAATCAAAAAAGTATTTTCACTTCAATCCCTAACGCAGTTTGTACTAAAAACATCATTCAAAAAAACCTTGAAACAATCCTTTTGCTGTTTTCCAGTTTTCTTTGTTGATACAGTATTTTATTTTCGGCGGATTTACTTCACCCTGAATCAGCCCCGCATTTTTTAATTCTTTTAAATGTTGCGAAATGGTCGATTGCGCCAACGGAAATATTTCTACCAAATCGCCCGTAAAACAGCAAGATTGACTTTCTAAATGCTTTAAAATCGCAATCCGCGTTGGATGCCCCAAAGCTTTGGCAAAACGAGCCAATTGTTTGGAATCATTTTTATGGATACTGTTTTCGGTTTCTTTTTTCATTTCCAATCGTAAAAGTACGATTGGAAATCAGCTTAAAAGATGACCGATATCATTTTTAATGATTTTTTTTAAAACAACAATAATATTCGGCTTGTAATATTGAATATCAGCTGATTAAATTTTCACTTTTAATATTTAATAACGCGAATTAAGAGTTATATTTTGTCAATAGCCGCCTGCTTTAGCTGGCGGGCAAATGTTGAATTTCAAATTGGCTTTAGCCAAAATAATAAAATATTTTAATCCGTTGGCTAAAGCCAAC
>JAUSOJ010000097.1 GCA_030656195.1 Lutibacter sp. | reverse complement strand
TTTGGCTTTTAATTCAAAAAAAAATTAGTAATTTTATTATTCAAATTATTTATTATTAAAATAGGAATATGGTTGTAGATATTTACGTCTGGATTGGTTTTTTATTGTTTGTGTTTTTGATGCTGGCGCTGGATTTAGGGGTATTTCACCGCAATTCTCACGAAGTTAAAATAAAAGAAGCGCTTATTTGGACCGCAGTTTGGGTTTCCATAGCGATGCTGTTTAATTACGGTATTTATGTATATATGGGATAAGTAAAAGCCCTTGAGTTTTTGACGGGTTATGTTATTGAAAAATCGTTGAGTGTGGATAATCTGTTTGTCTTTATCATGATTTTCACCTATTTTAATGTCGATCCAAAATACCAACATAAAATTTTATTCTGGGGAATTTTGGGAGCGCTCATAATGAGGGCAATTTTTATATTTGCCGGAGTGGCTTTAATCACCAAATTTCATTGGATCATATATATTTTTGGTGGATTTTTAGTATTTACGGGAATCAAAATGCTTTTTCATAAAGATGAAATCATTGAGCCGGAAAAAAATCCTTTGGTGCGTTTGTTCAAAAAATTTATGCCGGTGACCACAGAAGAAAAAGGAGATAAGTTTTTTGTGAAAATTAATGGAAAAACATTTGCCACACCGCTTTTTGTAGTATTACTTTTGGTTGAATTTACAGACTTAATTTTTGCCGTTGATTCAATTCCGGCAATTTTGGCCATTACAAATGATACCTTTATTATTTTCACATCCAATGTATTTGCTATTTTGGGTTTGCGGGCATTGTATTTTGCTTTGGCCGGAATTACGCAATATTTTCACTATCTTAAATATGGCTTGTCAGCGATTCTTGTTTTTGTGGGCGTTAAAATGTTAATCGTAGATTTTTATAAAGTTCCGATTGTTTTTTCGCTGACAACAATTTTAGGCATACTGATCATATCAGTGGTGCTTTCTCTTATTTTTCCAAAAAAAGAACAAATAACAATTCATTAGTTTTAAAATTTATTAGCGTCAATTGTCCAAGTCGTAAAATACCTTAAGTGAGGTATGAAAGACTAGGTATAGAAATACAACTTGCATTGATAATACCAACAAGGAAAACGATTGTTGCAATTATTTACGCCATTTTGTTAAAAACCAACAAAGGCACTTTGGCATTGAATGCATAGTTTTCAGATTGGCTGCCATAAAATATTTTTTCAATAAAGCCTCTATTTTGTTTTGTGAACATAATTAATAGGGAAGGTTTATATAATGTTGTATATTCATTGATTTTTGAAATTAAACGGTCTGTTTTTTTTAAATCTTTACAGTAATAATCAACAGACCCTTTTTCGTATTTTTTTACGGCTTCCGCTATTTTAGAAGTTTTGTCCAATATTTCTGAAGGTGAATTAAAATGCAGTAATATAACTTTTGCTCCAAGTGGCTTCGCGAAATCCATCACTTTTTCCAATTCATTATCAACATCGGTAAAGTCTGAAAGATAAAGAAGTTTATGAATACTGGTTGTTCTGTAATTGTGCGGGATTGCAATGATTGGAACTGCTGAAAAATTAATAAGACTGGATGTTGTAGTACCCAATATTTTTTTCAGATAACCTGCACCTCGCGTACTGACACAAATAAAATCAAAATGATTGTTTAATGCATATTCTCTTATGTTACTGTCCGCAAAGATGCCTTCTTTAACAACATATTTAATATTTTTGGGAATAATTCCTTTATTTTTATAAATGGAATCTACATATTGGTGCAGCTTTTTTAGATTTTTTTCTGCTTCAATTTTCTTAAAAGACGCAAAATCAGCATCGCTCCATATTGTAGGTTTCATTAGGTGATACGAATAAAAAAACGTCAGTTCAACATCCTGCTGTGACGCCAATTGAATTGCAAAACGCAGGCCTGTTTTAGCCCTAATTGAAAAGTCTGTTGTAACAAGAATTTTTTTCATCATTATATTATTTTTTTAGGTTAATGTTATTGCCTAAAACTTCTAAATTAAAACAGCTTTATAAATACAAATTGCTAATCCCAAGGAATAAAATGTGTTTACGATTGCCCAATCTAAAAATTGCAATTAATAAATATTTTTAAACTCACCTAAATTTACAAAAAAAGAGGAATATATGAAAGCGCAATTGTGTTTTTAACTAAAAAATATGATAGGGAATGTTTGGTCAAATAGGTTAGCTAATTTCCTTTATCCAGACATTTTTTAAAAAACTGTTTATGATATGTTTAATGAATAGCAACATCATTTCAGGTAAAAACGAAAAAATGCAATTACGATTTTTAAAAGCTTTGGAACCCACCAAAACTATAATTAAAAATTTAAGCAAGCTTCCTTTTTACAGGTATTTACAACAAAAAAGGCGAGCATTTGCTCACCTTTTTTTGCTAATTTAAAAAAACCGCATTGGCAAAAAACAGTTTCCCGTTTTGCCAAAATGACCGGAATAACGGATTGTCGACCATATAAATGAGTTTTCCTTTTCCTTTGTGTTCTATTCCAAACAATAAAGAATTCGGTACATTTTTTAATGCTTCTGATCCTGCAAATCCGGCATAATTTTTTGTATTTTCAGGAAAATAAGCAACATTAACACCATCTTCCAGCAATTTATAGGAAGTGCCGCTTAATTTTAAGCTGTAGTAAGAATCTGAGTATCCAAAAGCGAGCGGGTGCGTATGATCAACCTTACTTTTAAAAATACTTCCTGTAATGGTTTTTTTCAAATCTTCACGTTCCCGTTGACCGAAAGGGATGGTGTTAATTTTGGTGGATAGACTGTCCTTTTTTACTTTATTTTTCAATGAAAATCCTTCCTTGTCGGCGAAATTTGAAACTGAATTCCCAATCGCAATTACGGTTCCTTTATTGGTGATGTAGGATGAAAGCAGTGCCAAAGTTTCTTTATCTGCTTTATAGTCTTCCGGTAAAATTAACACATCATATTGAGACAAATTCAATCGGTTGAAGTTTCTGGTATTAAGCACATGAAGCGGATATTTTAGTTCCGTTTCGAAAAAATGCCAGATCTCGCCAAAATTTAAAGTGGAAGTGCCTTCACCTGATAAAACGGCCACTTTTTTATGGCGGATTAGAGCCACATTTCCGGAACCAAAATCAAAACCGGAATCTACCATGCCCGAATTTACGGCAGTCGCTTTTTTATTCAATTTGTTGGCGATTTTGACAAACGTTTCATCAAAATTTTGGATTTTTTTATTTTCGCCTCTCATCACAATTATGGAGCCTTTGGTATATTTATTTCCTTCAATAGTAAACGCTGCATTGCTAAAACGAATATTAAATCCTGCCTCCAATAAATCTCCCAACAATTGCGCATCGGAAATTTCACTGTATTTACTGATATACGCATAAGCTTCTTTGTTTACAGTATTGCTAAAAATAGTTGGCTGATGCTGGCTGTTTTCCTTGAACAAAATTTCCGTTTCTGAAGCAAATCCTTGCAATCCGTAAGCAAATGGCAAACTCCACGCCGTAATATCGTAAGTTACGGAATCCGATAATTTGGTTTCAGGCTCTAGCAGCGCAGTCACCATTTTTCCTTTTGGCTGACGCGCGGATACAATCAAGTCGGTTTTTAAAGTTTGAATTGATTTTCTGGTTTTGGTATCATAATCATACGCAGTCACTTTTTTACCTTCGGCAACAAAGCTTTGAATTTCATGAGTGTCAAAAAGCGTCTTAAGCTTATTTATTTTATCTGAATCACCCCTTAAAATGTAGCTTTTGTATTTTAGGCTTGAATTGTCAAAAAACTTTTTAAATTCAGCAATCAGTTTTGGGGCATTTTTTGAAGTTATTTCTACGGTGGAAATTCCGCTGGTCACATGATGTTCCAACCTGTCGGTTAACGTAAGAACGGTTTCATTTTCAAGCGTGACGCCCAATCCGCCTCTTCCGCCTCCTGCCTGTTCATAGGTCATTCCAATCGCACCCATATAAGTTGGATAAGTGTCTCCATAACTTGGATATAACAAATCAAATCGCTCTTTGGTAAAGTAAGCCCAGCCGTTTTTATCAAAATAATGGGCATTGTTTTTTCCTATTTGTGTTTGGAAATCGCGTTGCCAAGGAGTGATAATTTCGTGAAAAGGCTCTGCGGCTGGCGCAAAATAATACGGACTGTTGATGCCTTGTTCGTGAAAATCCACGTGTATTTGCGGTAACCATTTATTGTAGATTTTTAAACGTTGTTGGGTTTCAATTTGTGTTGCCCAAGCCCAATCCCGGTTTAAATCAAACAAATAATGATTTGCTCTTCCTCCCGGCCAAGGATCTTGGTGTTCCGTAGTTTCCGGATTTGGATTGAAGGGTGTGCTTTTATTTTCATTGTACCAGTTTACATAGCGATCGCGTCCATCCGGATTTAAACAAGGATCTATAATCACCAAGGTGTTTTTAAGCCAATCTTGTTTTTTTGTGACCAATTCGTACAATGTTTGCATAGCGGCTTCAGAACTTGATGTTTCGTTGCCGTGAACGTTATAACTCAGCCATATTATCGCAATTTCCGTGCTTGGGTTTCCCTTTAAAATCCCTGTTCGCTTTAAATTGTCTTCACGTATCGTTTCCAGATTTTTGATGTTTTCTTCCGAAGAAATATAGGAAATATACAAAGGCCGTTGCTCATAAGTTTCTCCATATTTTTCAAGCTGCATACTTTTTGAATTTTCATTCACATACATAAAATAATCCACCAATTTATGATGCCTTGTGTATTGAGAACCAAGTTCATATCCCAAAAATTCTGCAGGGGACTTAAGGGTTTGTGCGTTTATTGAAATAGACAACGCTGAAATAGCAATAATTAAAAATAAGAGATTTTTCATTGATCAAAAAATTAAAAGGCTAAATGTAATTAAATAAATTTAATTTTTAGGGCAGTTTAAACTTTGATAAGTCTGGAATTCACAACCAATTTTTAGACAATGGCATGGTATTAATTCACCTTTTAATCGTTTCGAATTTTATTCGTTAAAATATTGTTAGTTTTTTAAGGATATTTCGACAAACAAGCTTAATAGCTTACTTTTATAAAAATTAAATCAGCAATATAATGAACGAAAATTCTGGCAACGAAGAAAAAACATCTTTCGACTACGAAAAACATTGGAATGCGGCCTACCAGAAATCGCCCATCACCAATTTAGGCTGGTATGAGGAAAATCCGGCTCCTTCCATCGAATTGATAGAAGCCTGCAGCCTGCCAAAAGATGCCTTAATTTTTAATGCCGGCGCTGGTGCAACCACTTTAATATCGGAATTATTTGCAAAAGGTTTTGAAAATTTGGTGGTGAATGATATTTCTTCGGTGGCTTTAGCCGAATTGAAAAATAATTTATTGGTTCCTAAAAATGCACATATTAAATTTATTGTGGATGATTTAACCAATCCTTCCGAATTATTGAAATTAAAAAACATTGATTTGTGGCATGACAGGGCGGTGTTGCATTTTTTTACGCAAGAAAAGGATCAAAAAGCCTATTTT
>JAUSOJ010000103.1 GCA_030656195.1 Lutibacter sp. | reverse complement strand
GTTCCGGCAACGCTAACCGCCATCATTGTAGTATTTGGTATTGTGTCAATTTTTGGCATAGACACCAAAACAGTTGGCGACATTGCTTCAATTCAAGGTGGCTTTCCTCCTTTTCATATTCCAAGTGTTGCTTTTAATTTTGAAAATTTAATGTTGATTTTACCTTACGCTGCAATCATAGCTGGCGTTGGATTGATTGAAAGTTTACTGACCCTTAATATTATTGATGAAATCACCGAAACAAGAGGGAAAAGCAATAAAGAAGCCATTGCCCAAGGTGCCGCAAATATACTGTCGGGCATGTTTTCCGGTATGGGTGGTTGTGCGATGATTGGCCAAAGTTTAATCAATATTTCATCGGGTGCAAGAGCAAGATTGTCGGGAATTGTTGCAGCCGTGATGCTCTTGGTTTTTATTATGTTTGGTTCCGGGTTGATTGAAAAACTTCCTATGGCTGCTTTAACAGGTTTAATGATCATGGTAGCCATCGGCACGTTTGAATGGGCAAGCTTAAAAACGTTTACCAAAATGCCAAAATCTGATATTTTTGTGATGGTTATGGTGACTTTGGTAACTGTTTTTCTTCACAATTTGGCTTTGGCAGTCATTATTGGCGTTATTATAGCGGCGCTTGTTTTTGCTTGGGATAACGCAAAACGAATTCGTGCAAGAAAGCATATTGATGAAAATGGCGTTAAACATTACGAAATTTACGGTCCGCTGTTTTTTGGATCTGTAACTGCTTTCAATGAAAAATTTGATGTGTTGAATGATCCGGACGAAGTTATTATTGATTTTGCTGAAAGCCGCGTTGTGGATATGTCGGCCATTGAAGCCTTAAATAAAATGACGGAGCGCTATCTTAAAGTTGGCAAAAAAATACATCTGAAACATTTAAGCCCCGACTGTAAAAGGCTTTTGTTAAACGCTGACAGCATTATTGATGTCAATGTTTGGGAAGATCCAACCTATAAAGTTGTGGTTGATGATATTTAAGTTGGACTGATTCCGATAACTATAGGGACGGAAGTTAAAAAAATGACTGAACATTTAACGTTTAACGTATTACATTTAATATTTAATATTTAACATTTAACTTTTAACTTTCCCCTAATGCAATGGTCGTTTTTTGATCATTCCGCCTTTGGTGTCTTTTATCGGGTATTGAATAACAAATGCTGCTCTATCAATTTTATCAACCTCTAAAAGCACTCTGGAAACTTCGAGTCGTGTAACCACACAAAACAGTATTTTTCGATCGGGCATCGCATTTCCTTTTGTGCCATAACCGCCATCAGATCTAAAAACGGTTACGCCGCGTTCCAATTTTGTTGCAATCATGGTTTTTATGATTTCATAATCATCAGAAATAATCATTACACCTATGTATTCTTCGATCCCGTTTATGATAAAATCAACAGTTTTAGAGGCAGAAAAATAGGTAAGCATCGAATACATAGCTGTTTCTACGCTCACTATTGTGGCTGCGAGCACAAAAAGACAAACATTAAACACCGCAATAAAATCGCCCACTGTTAAACTTGACCTTCGGCTTACAGAAATGGCCAGCACTTCAGTACCGTCAATTACAGCACCGCCACGAATGGAAAATCCTATGCCCGCTCCCAGGAAAAATCCACCAAAAACAGCAATTAAAAGTTTATCATCCGTAATTATAGGCACCTGAATAAAATGCACCAATATGGCCAATGCGAAAATCGCCAAACTGCTTTTGACGGCAAATGAAAGGGATATTTGTTTTGCGCCCAATAGAATAAATGGCAAATTGACTAAAATAATTAAAACCGAAAGGTTAAATCCCGTTAAAATTCGCAGTAACAAAGAAACGCCCATTGCACCGCCGTCCAAAAAATTATTTGGAAACAAAAAGCCTTTCAAACCAATACTTGCCAGTGTTACACCAACGCATATAAAAACAAAATCCCTTGCGGTACTTTTAAGGATTATTTGCCTAATCAATTCATTGTCATGTCTTCTGAAAAATTTCCTCATCTGTTATTATAGTCTTTAATAATCCTTTATTATAATATCTTTAAATGATCTTTTTTGTTTCCGCTCACTATTTTTGAAATAATTCCTTTTTGGCTGGTAAACTCCGACCATAACACACCGCCAATATGAAGAATGATGAATCCACCCAAATAATATATTGAAAGCACGTGTATATCTTGCATCAAAACTTTAATTGTTGATGGTCCAAATTTTATAAGTAAACCTGTGGAAAGCGATATTACCACACAACCATAAAAAA
>JAUSOJ010000102.1 GCA_030656195.1 Lutibacter sp. | reverse complement strand
TCAACAATTGCTCTGTATTTTACTGGAAATATTTTAATAATTTTCCCTTCTTCACCTCTATGATCACCTGCCGTAACTTGAACAGTATCTCCTGATTTTATCTTTAACTTCATAATCTTATAAGTTTATTAAAGCACTTCAGGTGCTAATGATACAATTTTCATAAATTGTTTTTCACGAAGTTCTCTTGCAACAGGACCAAAAACACGAGTCCCTTTCATTTGCTCAGAAGCGTCTAACAATACACAAGCATTGTCGTCGAATCTAATATAAGACCCGTCTTTTCTTCTGATTTCTTTCTTCGTTCTAACAACCACAGCTTTTGCAACTTGACCTTTCTTTACTGATCCGTTTGGAGTAGCGTCTTTAATAGCCACAACAATTTTATCACCAATAGATGCATATCGTTTTCTGGTTCCTCCTAAAACGCGGATAACTAAAACTTCTTTTGCTCCAGTGTTATCTGCTACTCTTAATCTTGATTCTGTCTGTAACATAATTATTTAGCTCTTTCTAGGATTTCTACTAACCTCCAACATTTTGATTTACTCATTGGACGAGTTTCCATTATTTTAACAGTATCTCCAATATTGCAATCATTTTTCTCATCGTGTGCCACATATTTTTTAGTGCTTAACACGAATTTTCCGTACATAGGGTGTTTCACTTTTTTAACTTCAGCCACAACAATAGATTTCTCCATTTTGTTACTTGAAACTACACCTATTCTCTCTTTTCTAAGATTTCTTTTTTCCATCTTTACTTCTGACTACAATGATTGTAATTCTCTTTTAGTTAATTCTGTAGCTAAACGTGCCACATCTCTTCTAAGGGCTCTCAATTGCATTGGAATTTCCAATGGTGTGATTGCATGAGCCATTTTTAGATCAATATAACTCTTCTTTGAACTTTCAAGTCTCTCTTGTAACTCGTCGGTTGATAATTTTATAATTTCTGATTGTTTCATTTTTTCTAATCGGTTATTATGCGTTATCATAATCTCTAGCTACCATAAACTTTGTTTTCACAGGAAGTTTTTGTGCCGCTAAACGTAAAGCTTCTTTAGCTATATTCATTGGTACACCTCCTACTTCAAACATAATTCTGCCTGGTTTAATTACGCAAACAAAATATTCCGGTGCTCCTTTACCTTTACCCATACGTACTTCTAATGGTTTTTTGGTAATTGGCTTATCTGGAAATACTTTAATCCATAATTGTCCCTCTCTTTTCATATGACGTGTTGCTGCAATACGAGCTGCTTCAATTTGACGTGATGTAAGAAAGGTTTGCTCCAAAGATTTGATTCCGAACATTCCATTTGAAAGTTCATGTCCTCTTTGTGAATTCCCGCTCATATTTCCCTTGCCCTTCTGTACTTTACGATATTTTACTCTCTTTGGCTGTAACATTTTACCTTCTAAATTTTAAAAATTTATTTTCTTCTACGAGGTTGTGATTTTTTTGGAGCATCTCCTCTTTCTGGTTTTCCTGTCGGTTTTTTAGACAGTCCAACTAGTGGAGATAATTCTCTTTTACCATAAACTTCGCCTTTCATAATCCATACTTTTACACCCAAACGGCCGTAAGTAGTATGTGCTTCAACAAGTGCGTAATCAATATCAGCCCTAAAGGTTGAAAGAGGAATTCTTCCTTCTTTATAATTTTCTGAACGTGCCATTTCAGCACCATTTAAACGACCTGAAATCTGAACTTTGATTCCTTCAGCATTCATACGCATAGTAGCAGCAATTGCCATTTTTATTGCTCTACGGTATGAAATTCTGTTCTCAATTTGACGTGCGATACTTGATCCCACCAAACGAGCGTCTAATTCTGGACGTTTAATTTCAAAAATATTGATTTGAAAATCTTTCCCAGTAATCTTTTTAAGTTCTTCTTTTAACTTGTCTACCTCTTGGCCGCCTTTCCCGATAATGATACCTGGTCTTGCAGTAGTGATAGTAACGGTTACAAGTTTAAGTGTACGCTCAATAATTACTGTTGAAACACTTGCTTTAGACAATCGAGCATTTACATACTTTCTTATCTTATCATCTTCAGCAATTTTATCTCCGTAGTCTCTACCACCATACCAGTTAGAATCCCATCCTCTGATAATTCCTAAACGATTTCCTATTGGATTTGTTTTTTGTCCCATTTCTACTTATGATTGATTGCTTACATTTTTACTTCCTAAGACTAATGTCACGTGATTAGAACGTTTTCTAATACGGTGAGCACGACCTTGAGGTGCCGGTCTTAATCTTTTTAACATTCCTGCGCCGTCTACAAATATTTCCTTTACGAAAAGACCTGCTTCTTCAATACTTGCTGTTTCATTTTTGGCTTGCCAGTTTGAAATAGCACTTGATAATAACTTTTCAAGATTTATTGAAGCTTCTTTTGAATTGAATTTCAAGATTTGAAGTGCTTTTTCAACTTCAACACCTCTAACCAAATCCGCAACTAAACGCATTTTTCTAGGTGATGTAGGACAACCAGTAAGCTTAGCAAATGCTATTTGCTTCTTATCTTCTTTTATCTGCTGTGCTCTTATTTTTTTTCGAACTCCCATGATACCTACTTATTTTTTACCTTTATTTTTTGCACCACCGTGTCCTCTGTAAGAACGTGTTGGTGAAAATTCTCCTAATTTATGACCTACCATATTTTCAGTTACATAAACCGGCACAAACTGACGACCGTTATGTACAGCAATAGTTTGCCCTACAAATTCCGGTGTAATCGTTGAGGCTCTTGACCAAGTTTTGATTACTGATTTACTTCCTGATTCCAAGTTTCCTTGAACTTTCTTTTCTAGTTTACGAAAAACGTAAGGTCCTTTTTTTAATGAACGTGCCATATATCAATTATTTTTTTCTACGTTCTATAATATATTTATTACTCGCTTTGGTCTTAGATCTGGTTTTGTAACCTTTAGCAGGTATTCCATTTCTAGATCTAGGGTGCCCTCCTGAAGATTTACCTTCACCACCACCCATTGGGTGATCGACAGGGTTCATCACCACTGGTCTTGTTCTTGGTCTTCTTCCTAACCAACGAGATCTACCGGCTTTACCGGAAACCAATAATTGATGGTCACTATTTGACACTGCGCCTATGGTAGCCATACAAGTTAACAAAATCAATCTTGTTTCACCTGAAGGCATTTTCACAGTTGCATATTTACCGTCTCTTGCCATTAATTGTGCAAAAGCACCTGCGCTACGAGCTAAAACAGCTCCTTGGCCAGGATGTAATTCTATACAAGAAATTGTTGTTCCTAATGGAATTTTGCTCAATAATAATGTATTCCCAACATCAGGAGTAGCTCCTTCGCCAGATATTACTTTTTGATCAACTTTTAAACCATTTTGAGCAATGATATATCTCTTTTCTCCATCTGCATAAAACAACAAAGCTATAAAAGCTGTTCTGTTTGGATCATACTCAATAGTTTTTACAATTGCAGGAACACCGTTTTTATCTCTTTTAAAATCGATAATACGGTATTGCTTTTTATGACCGCCGCCAATATAGCGCATAGTCATTTTTCCATTGTTGTTTCGACCTCCAGATCTTTTATTCGGTGCTGTTAAGCTTTTTTCCGGCTTATCAGTAGTAATGGTGTCGAACCCGTTTACTACTCTAAAACGCTGACCTGGTGTTATTGGTTTTAATTTTCTAACTGACATTTTTTATGTTTCTTAGATATTGCTGTAAAAATCAATAGTTTCTCCATCGGCTAACTGAACTATCGCTTTTTTATAAGCTCCTGATTTTGCTTGTACCATCCCACTTTTTGTGAATTTGGTATTGCGTTTAACAGGGTAGTTCATTGTTTTTACACTTGAAATTGCAACGCTGTATGCTTTTTCAACAGCATTTTTAATTTCAAGTTTGTTAGCTTTTTTATTTACAACAAATGCGTATCTGTTTAATAATTCGCTTTGACTTGTCGCCTTTTCCGTTATAATAGGTTTAATTAAAATATTCATATCTGCTACCTATTTACTTAAATTAATTTCTATCCCTTCTAAAGAACTTTCTGAAAGGACTATTTTATTTGCATTTAATAATTCGTAAGTGCTTAAACCAGAGTTGATTACGGTTTTTGATCTTTTTAAATTACGCGATGACAAATATACATTATTATTTGACTCAGCCAACACAAATAAGCATTTTTTGTTTTCAATGCCTAGAGCGCCTAAAACTGCAGTAAAACTTTTGGTTCTTGGCGTTTCAAAATTAAAGTCTTCTACAACGATAATATTGTTCTCTTTTGCTTGAATACTTAATGCTGATTTACGAGCTAATTTTTTTAAGTTTTTATTCAATTTGAATGAATAATCTTTAGGTCTCGGTCCAAAAACACGTCCACCACCTCTAAATACAGGAGATTTTATACTACCTGCACGAGCGGTACCAGTACCTTTTTGTTTTTTAATTTTACGAGTACTTCCAGATATTTCGGCTCTTTCTTTAGCTTTGTGGGTTCCTTGTCTTTTATTGGCCAAAAATTGCTTTACATCTAAATATACCGCGTGATTGTTTGGCTCAATTCCATATACAGCATCAGAAAGTTCTACTTTTCTTCCTGTATCTTTTCCTTGTATGTCTAAAACTGATACTTCCATTATTTCTGAATAATTACATAAGCGTTTTTATGACCAGGAACACATCCTTTAACCACAAGCAGATTCTTTTCAGGAACTACTTTTAAAACTCTTAAATTTTGAACTGTAACTTTATTTCCTCCCATTCTTCCTGCCATGCGCATTCCTTTGAATACTCTAGCCGGATAGGATGCCGCACCAATTGAACCTGGCGCTCTTAAACGGTTATGTTGACCGTGTGTTGCTTGTCCAACCCCGGCAAAACCGTGACGTTTAACAACACCTTGAAAACCTTTACCTTTTGAAGTTGCTGAAACATCAACAAATTCTCCTTCTACAAAAAGGTCAACTGTAAGTTGATCCCCTAATTTGTGCACATCTTCAAACTCTTGAAATTCAATGACTTTCTTTTTAGCAGGTGTGCCAGCTTTTTTAAAGTGAC
>JAUSOJ010000075.1 GCA_030656195.1 Lutibacter sp. | reverse complement strand
TGAGGCTATTTTATCAAATCCAAAAGACACCATTGTTTTTGATTTTGATTTGGATGCGGAAATCAATCTAAAAAAGACAGCAATAGGAGCCGACGGCACTTTGCTATGCGATAAAAATCATACTATTTATAAAGTAAATTTAATTGAAAAATTATTGGCAACCGTATTGGCCAAAATTTCAAATTTTATTCCGGAGGCCGGTATTTGGCTTAACACCCAAAGACCTGAATGGAACGATGCCAACAACGCTTTGGTGGGCAACGGCGTTTCTATGGTAACCTTATCTTATTTGCGACGTTTTTTAAATTTCTTTGAGGAAATTGTTTCAAATGCTGATTTTGATACGGTTGAAATATCAGAAGAATTGGCATCATTTTTTAATGGTGTGGTATCAACCTTGAAAGAGAATGAGCATTTATTGGCCGGAAAAATTTCTGATAAAGACAGAAAAACAGTGTTGGACGGTCTTGGCAATGCAGGAAGCATTTTTAGAAATGTTATTTACGAAAAAGGATTTTCAAGCAAAAAAGCGCCTATTTCAAAAATTGATTTGGTAAACTTTTCAAAAACAACACTTCAATTTATAGATCATTCCATTAAAGCCAATAAAAGAGCCGATAATTTGTACCATGCGTACAATTTAATGACGGTTAAAAACGATGATGAAATAGCCATTTCATACTTACCGGAAATGCTTGAAGGTCAGGTTGCTGTATTAAGTTCAGGCTATATTAACGCCATAGATTCTTTAGAATTATTAAACGCTTTAAAGGGAAGTTCGTTATTTAGACAAGATCAGTACAGTTATATTTTATATCCAAATAAAGAGTTGCCAAGATTCAGCAATAAAAATAATATTGAATCTGAAAAAGTGGAAAACTCCCCATTATTGCAACAACTTTTAAAAGATGGAAATACGCAGATTATTGAAAAAGATGTTTTAGGCAATTACCATTTTAACGGGAATTTCAACAATGCAAACAGTCTTATAAATGCACTTTCTGAATTGCCGAAAGATAAATACGAGTCGCTTATTGCGAAAGACACAAAATTAGTGCTGGATATTTTTGAAGAAATATTTAATCATAAATCGTTTACAGGAAGATCAGGAACTTTCTTTGGTTACGAAGGATTGGGTTCTATATATTGGCACATGGTTTCCAAGTTATTATTAAGTGTTCAGGAAACTTGTTTAATGGCAGTTAAAAAGAATGAAAGCGAAGTGACCATTGGCAAATTGTTAGAGCATTATTACGAGATAAACGAAGGAATTGGTGTTCATAAATCACCGGAATCGTACGGTGCTTTTCCAACCGATCCATATTCACATACACCTGGAGGAAAAGGAGCGCAACAACCCGGAATGACCGGACAGGTAAAAGAAGATATTTTAAGTCGTTTTGGAGAATTGGGTGTTTTTGTTGAAAATGGAAAATTATTATTTAATCCACGTTTGTTGAGGATAGGTGAATTTTTAAAAGAATCAAACGTTTTTAAATATACCAACATTCAAAAAGAAGAAAAAGAACTCATTTTACAAAAAGATTCATTGTGTTTTACGTATTGTCAGGTTCCTGTTGTATATAAATTGACCCAAAAGGAATCGATTCAGGTTATTTATGCAGATGAAAAATCAGTTGAAATTGATGGGTTGATGTTAACCCCGGAGATAAGCAATCAAATTTTTTCCAGAACTGGAATCATAGCTACTATTTTGGTTTACCTAAATGAAAACAATTTTCAAAAAAAATAGTAGAATTTAAATGAAATTAAAATCAGCATGAAAAATTATAAAAATATATTAATCGCATTAGTGCTTATTTTAACTGTCAGTTCATGTAAAGTATTTGAAAATAAATCTGAAAAATCTTCGGCCAATACCCTAAGTTTTGTAAAAACAAAAGGAACGCAATTGGTTGACACAAATGGCAATTCCATCATTTTAACAGGAACAAATTTAGGGCACTGGCTGGTTCCCGAAGGTTATATGTTCAAAATGAATCAGGTTAATTCTCCCCGAAAAATAGATGAAATGTTGTATGAATTGGTTGGTCCGGACAGTTTACAGGTGTTTTGGAACGGGTTTTTAAACAATTACATCACCCATGACGACATTAAATATTTAAAAAGCATTGGCAGCAATCATGTCCGCTTGCCTTTTCATTATAAAATGTTTACAGACGATTTGTATATGGGCGAAAGAAATGCCGGTTTTAAATATTTTGACCGATTGATTGAATGGTGCCGACAAGAAAATATGTATGTTTTATTGGATATGCATGCGGCGCCGGGCGGACAAACCGGTGACAATATAGACGACAGTTATGGTTATCCTTATCTATTTAAAAGCAAATCTTCGCAGGATTTAATGACGGAAATTTGGGTAAAAATAGCCGAAAAATATAAAAACGACCCTGTAATTATTGGTTATGATTTAGTAAATGAACCAATTGCACATTATTTTAACGATGAACTTCCACATTTAAATCATCAGTTATTTTTATTGTATAAACGCATCATTACAGAAATTCGCAAAGTGGATAAAGAACATACTATTTTTCTGAATGGCTCTAACTGGAGCGGAAATTTTGATGTTTTTGAAGAGCTTATCGACAACAATGTGGTGTATGAATTTCACAAATATTGGTTTGAGGTAAATCAGCCAGCCATCCAACAATATCTTGATTTTAGAGACAAGCATCAAGTTCCAATTTATATTGGTGAAACAGGGGAAAATACCGATGAATGGGTAAACGATTTTAGAATTTTGCTGGACAAACACGAAATTAGCTGGGCTTTTTGGCCGTATAAAAAAATGAATAATATTGCCGGCATTATGAATTTTAAGGAACCTGAAGATTATCATTTAATCACTAAATACGCCGATAGCGATCGTTCAACTTATGCTAAAATGAGGGAAAATCGTCCGGATGTATTAAAAGTTCAAAAAGCGCTGAATGCTTATTTGGAAAATAGCCTGTTTAAAAATAATTTCCCAAACAATGGATATGTAAAAGCCTTAAATTTTAAAGTTGATTAAAATAACACGTGTTGAATTACATAAACGATCACCAATGAAAAAAATATTTTTATCCGTATTACCTCTTGTTTATATAATCATTGTTGGCTGTAAAGGCCAAAATAAACTGGCCTATACAATGCAAACTTCCTCCATCGACGTAAAAGTTGATTCGATTTTGGGTTTAATGACCCTAAAAGAAAAAGTGGGCCAAATGTTAAATATTGGTTTGCCTTCTGTTTTAAAAGGAGATTATTGGGATGCACGTGATAGTGCATCATTCGATGATAAAAAATTTCAAAAGTTTATTGTTGATTATGCAGTTGGATCTATTCATAACACGCCACAATATTTGGCAGGAACAGATGAGTGGTATCAAATTGTAAAAAAAATACAAGATGCAAGCATGAATCATACACGTTTGAAAATTCCTGTTTTATACGGAATTGATAATATTCATGGAGCTAATTTTATAAAAGGATCTGTGCTTTTTCCACATCAGATTGCCTTGGCTGCAACTTGGAATCGTGAAATTTCAGCAATGAACGGAAAAATTACTTCTTATGAATCAAGAGCTGCATCGCTTCCTTGGAATTTCAATCCAAATATTGATGTGGCCATCAACCCATTGTGGGGCAGAATTTCCGAAAGTTTCGGAGAAGATCCTTACCTTATTTCAGAAATGGGATCGGCTTATGTAAAAGGTTCTCAAGGCGAAAGCTTAAAAAATCCGGAAAATACTGCGATTTGTTTAAAGCATTTTGTAGGTTATGGCGCAGGCAGAAATGGAAAGGACAGAGCAAACGCGCTTATTCCTGAAAATAGTTTAAGACAGTATTTTTTACCTCCATTTAAAAAAGCAATTGAGGATGGCGCTAAGGGTGTTATGATAAGTTCTAACGCGGTAAATGGCATTCCATGTCATAGTAACAAACACTATATAACCGATATTTTAAAGGGCGAATTGGGATTTAAAGGCGTTGTGATTTCCGATTTTAGCGATGTGGAATTTTTAATTGAAATGCATGAAGTCACTGCAAGTAAACGTGAAGCCACAAAAATGGCTGTAAATGCCGGCATAGATATGCTTATGAATCCGTACGATATTGATGTGGTCGATTATATTGTTGACATGGTTGAAAAGAAAGAAATCTCCATGGAAAGAATTGATGATGCCGTTTCCAGAATTTTGAAACTTAAGTTTGAGCTAAATCTGTTTGAAAAACCATATAACAATCCAAAGGATTATCCCGATTTTGGTAGCGAAAAGCATATCGCAGCAAATTATAACTCAGCTGCTGAAGCCATAACGTTGCTAAAAAATAAAGAGGCTGTTTTACCTTTAAAAAAAGGAAAAAAAATATTGGTAACCGGTTATGCGGCAAATTCCTTGAATATGCTAAACGGTGCTTGGTCAAGAACGTTTTTAGGCCAGGACACAAAATATAACGACCCAAGTAAACTCACCATTTTAAACGCTATTGAAAAAGAAGTTGGCTCAAACAACATAGAATATGTTGAAGGAACCAATTATACTGAAGATGTTAACACTGCTGATGCGGTTTCAAAAGCAAAAAATGCAGATTATATTGTTGTTTGTGTTGGAGAAATGCCCGCTACCGAAAAACCATCGGATATTAATGAACTTGATTTGCCACAAGCGCAACAAGATTTGGTAAAAAAACTGAGCGTTTATAAAAAGCCAATTATTTTGGTTTTATTACAAGGCCGTCCAAGAATAATTCGCGAAATTGAACCAATGGCTGATGCTATATTGATGGCTTATTATCCGGGAGAGGAAGGCGGACGCGCAATTTCTGATGTATTGTTTGGCACTATAAACCCAAGTGGAAAATTGCCCTACACCTACCCTAAATATTCAGGAAATGCAGTGACTTATTATCATAAAAAAGCTGATATACGAGATGTTAATTGGGGTTATGATGGTTTTTACCCACAGTTTGAGTTTGGGTTCGGACTTTCATATACATCCTTTGAATATTCAAATTTTAGTATTGATAAAGATTCATTTAAAGGAAATGATGCCTTAAAAATTTCAGTTTCTGTTAAAAACACTGGGAATCGTGAAGGAAAGGAAGTGGTTCAGTTGTATTTAAAAGATATCGTGGCATCAGTTGCTCCAGATTCCAAAAGGTTGATACGATTTGAAAAAATTACCTTAAAACCAAATCAATCACAAACTGTCGAATTTACCATTGATTCAAATGATTTGAAATTCATCGGAATGGAAAATACCTGGATTGTTGAAAGCGGAGATTTCGAATTTCAAATTGGAAGCAGTTCACAAGAAGTGTTGAAAAAACAAATTAATTACAAACAATAAAATAACCTATAAACAATTATGAGAACAATACTTAAATCAGCAGTTTATTTTTTTATTTTTTTAATGATTTTCTCTTGTTCCGAATTGCCAAAAGAAAAATCACCTGTTACCGCTTCGGAAATTTTAGGAAATCCTGATTATTTAGCAATTTCATACGGTGGTTATCGCGAAAATACCAGAGAAATTGTTCCTACAATTGATCAGATTAAGGAAGATATGAAAATTTTAGCCGCTATGAATGTCAAAATTCTAAGAACGTATAATGTTCATTTAGATGAGGCATCTAACTTATTAAAAGCAATAACTGCGCTAAAAAAAGAAGATCCTAATTTTGAAATGTATGTGATGCTGGGTGCTTGGATAGACTGTAAAAATGCTTGGACAGCGTTAGAGCCAGATCATAATGAAGAAAGTGAGCGCAATGCCACAGAAATTGCAACAGCAGTAGCATTGGCGAAACAATATCCAGAGATAGTTAAAATTATAGCCGTTGGAAATGAAGCTATGATCCGTTGGGCAGCAAGTTATTATGTGCAACCCAGTGTTATTTTAAAATGGGTCAACCATTTACAGGAATTAAAAAAGCAAGGGGAATTATCAAAAGATTTATGGATAACCAGCTCCGATGACTTTGCATCTTGGGGCGGCGGAGACGTTAGTTATCGAACAAAAGATTTAGAACAATTAATCAAAGCCGTTGATTATGTTTCAATGCATACTTATCCAATGCACAATTCATACTACAATCCTGAATTTTGGGTAGTTCCAGATAATGAAAAAGATTTTTCCGTGATTGAAAAAGTCGATGCCGCGATGAAACGTTCTCTGGAATTTGCCAAAAAACAATATGATGATGTTTCAAGCTATGTAAAAAGTATAGATTCAACCAAATTAATTCATATTGGTGAATCGGGCTGGACTACAATTTCTGACGGACATT
>JAUSOJ010000070.1 GCA_030656195.1 Lutibacter sp. | reverse complement strand
ATACATTTAGCGCGAAAAAAAAATCAATTAAGGCCGCAGGTAATAATATTGCGGAAAGAAAAGGAATTAAAAAATCCTGTTAATTGAAGTATTTATCGTCAAATAATTGATAATGAAGGAATCTATTTTAATAGGATTGTTACAAAATGCAGCTTTATTGATTGCCCTTTCAATGCTTTATCAAAATTTTTGGATTAAGCATAAAGGCCCTAAGAGCATTTCTGAAAAAATTATTGCCGGACTCGTTTTAAGCAGTATCGGTATTATTTTGATGTCTACGCCTTGGATGATGGTTCCGGGAATAACCTTCGATATGCGTTCTGTATTGCTATCTGTCTCTGGCTTATTTTTTGGCCCAATTCCCACTGTCATTGCGATGTTGGCAACAGGATTTGTTCGTTTATCTATTGGCGGCGCTGGTTTGTGGATGGGTTTGGCAGTCATTCTTTTATCGGGTTCAATCGGTTTGCTATGGAGAAATTTTCGGCCAAACTGGAAATCCAAGAATTACTACGTAGAATTGTTGGCCTTGGGACTGGTTGTGCACATTACAATGTCTGCGCTTACCGTATTGCTGCCACGTGAGATGATGTTTCCAACCTTTAAAGTCATTGCAATTCCACTTATATTTATTTATGTTCCTGTGACCATGTTGTTAGGTATTTTAATGGTAAATCAATATAAAAACTGGCAAAATGAATTGGCGCAATTGAAATTACAGGAATATGAACGCCGATTTACGCAAATATTGGAAAGTGGAAATGTGTTGTCGCTTTTGTTGAATAATGATGGGATTATTGATTTTTGTAACGATTATTTGTTGCGAATTACCGGCTATGAACGAGAGGAAGTAATTGGGAATAACTGGTTCGAGGTATTTGTTCCATATGATGAAAGAGCAAAATTAAAGCAGCTATTTTCAAATGGCGTAATCATTAAGAAATTTTCAACAAATTATGAAAATCCAATATTGACAAAAACCGGGGAGGAATTATACATTTTATGGTACAATATTGCATTAAAATCGGATGAGGGCGAAGTATTGGGAACTGCCAGCATAGGTGTAAATATCACTGAAAGCAAAAAGCATGAAAAAATGCTTGAAGAAAAAAATGCGGAAATAGAGGCGCAAAACAAAGAGTATAAAAAAATAAATCAGGAATTAAGGCAAGCTAAAGAACATGCGGAACAAAGTGACAGATTAAAATCGGCTTTTCTCGCCAATATGAGCCATGAAATTCGCACGCCAATGAACAGTATTCTTGGTTTTTCAGACTTGCTCAAAGAATCGAAACTTTCAAGTGAGAAGCAGGATCAATATATTGCTGTTATTGAGCATAGCGGCAAACGAATGCTCAATATTATAAACGACATTCTCATCATTTCAAAAATAGAATCAGG
>JAUSOJ010000068.1 GCA_030656195.1 Lutibacter sp. | reverse complement strand
ATTGGTTGTTTCGTTTTTCATTTCAAAAAAGGATAAATTTTTAGTGCTTATGTAAAAAAATATCTAATATCTAATATCTAATGTCTAATATCTAATATCTAATATCTAATATTTAATATCTTATAACTTAAATTTCATTTATTTTTTATTGTTCCTTTTTGCCGTATTTATTGAAGCTACCATAATTGCCAGCAATTCTTTACCTTCATTTTTTAAAATTTGTATTTCATCAAAATTATCAGGATTGACAATTTCAAATATTTCAAGCCAGTAAATACTTTCATCTACTTCTTCCTCAACAATTTTCAACTTATTTATAAAATCCGCTGTTGATTTTGCTCTTTGTGATGCTCTATAATTAGCGCCAACAGAACTTGAACTTCTAATTAATTGATTTACAAAAGCATTGTACTCTCTAGAATTTGGGACTATCTTGCAAAATTTCCAACAATCAATTGCAAATAATTTAGTTCTGCTTAATATTTCATTTTTCATAGCAATTACTTTTAATATTTAACTTCTAATATTTAATATCTAACTTTAGAAAATTCCCCAATATCTTTTCCCCAACATCACCACTTTTTTCAGGATGAAATTGTGTTCCGTAAAAATTGTCTTTTTGCAAAGCTGAAGCGTATTTTATGCCGTATTCAGTGGTAGCTATGGCTTCATCATTCATCGGAACATAATAACTGTGCACCAAATACATATATTCGTTTTCAGCAATTCCTTCGAACAGTGCTGATTTCAAGTTGTAAATTTGGTTCCAGCCAATTTGCGGAACTTTTTCCGTATTGTTAAACTTCACCACATCCACATCAAAAATCCCCAAGCCTTTGGTGTCGCCTTCTTCGCAATAATTGCACATCAGTTGCATTCCCAGACAAATCCCTAAAACAGGTTGTTTTAAAGTTGGAATCAGTTGGTCCAAACCAGTCGATTTCAATTTCTTCATGGCGCTGCTCGCCTCTCCAACACCGGGAAAAATGACTTTATCCGCCGCGGTGATTTCTTCAACGTTGTCGCTTAAAACCGCTTCATAACCCAATCGCTGAATCGCAAATTTTATGGATTGTATGTTTCCTGCACCGTAATTTATAATAACTACTTTAAGCCCACCAGCCCCCGAAGGGGGAGCTGATACCGTGTGTTTTATAATTTGAATCATTAATTTTGATATTTAACTTTTATCCCGCACTTGTAGGATTAACTTTTAATATTTAATATTTAACTTTTAACTTTTCAATGCCCTCGTGCCGGCTGGCTCGTTCGCTAAAAAAAGCCACCGGCTGTTTTTTTTACGCTCCGTCCCCCTTCGGGGGTTAGGGGGCCTATAACATTCCTTTCGTGCTTGGCAAAATCATTTTTTCCGGATCTCTTTTCACGGCGACTTTGTTGGCTTTTGCGAATGCCTTAAAAATAGCTTCTATTTTGTGATGCTCGTTGGTTCCTTCAGCTTTGATATTGATATTGGCTTTTGCGCCATCAGAAAATGATTTAAAAAAATGATAAAACATTTCCGTAGGCATTTTCCCTACCATTTCTCTTTTGAATTCTGTTTCCCAAACCAGCCAGTTTCTTCCTCCGAAATCAATCGCCACCTGCGCCAGACAATCGTCCATTGGCAAACAAAATCCGTAACGTTCGATGCCCAATTTGTTTCCAAGCGCTTTCGCAAAAACTTCGCCAAGCGCAATGGCAGTGTCTTCAATGGTGTGGTGTTCATCGACTTCCAAATCGCCTTTAACGGTAATTTCCAAATCCATTTGTCCGTGACGCGCAATTTGGTCGAGCATATGGTCGAAAAAAGCAATTCCGGTATTGATGCTGCTTTTCCCGGTTCCGTCAAGGTTCAAATTGATATAAATATCCGTTTCATTTGTTTTTCTTTCTGTTGAAGCCGAACGTTCTGCAAGTTTCAGAAATTCGTATATTGTTTTCCAATCCGTTGTCTGCAAAACGATAAAAGCATCCAGTTCTTCTCTTTTTGAAGAAATTTCAGCACTTCCCAAAGCTTCATCGGCGTTGATAAAAATCGCTTTTGCACCCAAATTTTTAGCCAATTCCACATCGGTGATCCGATCGCCTATCACAAATGAATTTTCCAGATCATAATCGGGATTGTTGAGGTATTTTGTCAACAATCCTGTTGCAGGCTTTCGGGTTGGCGCATTTTCGTAGGCAAATGTTTTGTCAATCAACACTTCCTTAAAAACAACGCCTTCATTTTCAAAAGCTTTCATGACTAAATGATGCACCGGCCAAAAGTTAACTTCCGGGTGCGAATCGGTTCCTAAACCATCCTGGTTGGTGACCATCACCAATTCAAAATCCAGTTCCGAAGCAATTTTTCCCAAATATTGAAAGACTTTCGGGTAAAATTCCAATTTCTCAAAACTGTCTAACTGATAGTCGCTTGGTTCCAAAACCATCGTTCCGTCTCGGTCTATAAACAATACTTTTTGCTTCATTTTATAATGCTTTTAATGCTTCAATTAATTTTTTATTTTCTGATGCGGTCCCAACGGTCAAACGCAAACAATTTTCGCATAAAGGCTGGGTTGTCCGGTTTCTGATCACTATGCCTTTGGCAATCAATTCATTGTAACGTTTATTGGCATCATCCACTTTGACCAAAATGAAGTTGGCTTCGGTGGGATAAATCTTTTCCACAAATTTCACCTCATGCAATACTTCAAGCAACGCTTCTCTTTCCGTTATAATTGATTCAATTTCAGCTTGAATGCTGTCTTTGTCTTTCAATCTTTCCAAAGCCCTTTTTTGGGTCAATGCATTCACGTTGTAAGGCGGTTTAATCTTGTTTAAAACCGCAATAATTTCTGCGGAAGCATAACAAATTCCCAACCTTATTCCTGCCAAACCATAAGCTTTGGACAAAGTTTGCGTAATCACCAAGTTTGGATATT
>JAUSOJ010000067.1 GCA_030656195.1 Lutibacter sp. | reverse complement strand
TTTGGTTTTGCCATTGGTTTGGTGGGAAGTTTTAAAGGATATAATTGCACCAAAGGAACCGTTGGCGTTGGTGAGGCCTCCAATTCGGCCGTGGTTTATACATCTATGCTTTTATTCATTATCGACTTTATTGCCGTTTTTGTTACCGATATTTTCTTTGAACTTTAGGTATGGAACCATCAAAAAACATAGCGCCTATTTTAAGAATCAAAGATTTGAAAAAAAGCTTTGGCGACAACCACGTACTAAACGGATTTACGTTAGAATTGTTTGAAGGAGAAAATTTGGTGCTGATGGGAAAATCCGGTTCCGGAAAATCGGTGATGATCAGGTGTTTGGTTGGCTTGATGCAACCCGACGAAGGTTCTTTAGAAATTATGGGCAAAGACATCAGCAAACTGGCACAAAAAGAATTCAATGAATTGCGAACACAATTGGGATTTCTTTTTCAGGGAAGTGCCTTGTACGATTCTATGACCGTTCGCGAAAATTTAGAATTTCCTATGCGCCAGCAAAATAAAACGGAAGAAGAATCCCTGAAATTGGTGCTTGAGGCTTTGGACAGCGTTGGGTTAAGAGACGCTATAGATTTAATGCCCGAGGAACTTTCCGGCGGAATGAAAAGAAGAATTGCGCTGGCAAGGGCCATTATTCTAAAACCAAAAATTATTATTTATGATGAGCCAACAACTGGGCTCGACCCAATTACCGCCAAAGAAATTATACAATTGATGCGCAATATTCAGTTAAATTATAAAACCTCATCGCTTATCATAACCCACGATGTGGACTGCGCCAGGGTAATATCAAACAGAATGATTTTATTGATTGACGGCGTTAATTATGCGGAAGGAACTTTTGAAGAATTATCCACTAACAAAGACGAAAAAATTCAGGCATTTTTTAAATAGCAACGCATTATGAAAACATCAAACACACAAAAACTGAGTCTTGGATTGTTTATTTTTTTTACCACCATTATTTTGGTCATTGCACTTTATTTAATTGGAAACAGGCAAAATCTGTTTGGCCATACCTTTAGAATAAGTGCTGTGTTTAACAATGTAAACGGCTTAATATTAGGAAATAACGTGCGGTTTTCAGGTATCAATATTGGCACCGTAAAAAATATTGTAATGGTTAATGACAGCACCATTTGTGTTGATATGGTTATTGAAGACAAAATGCTTATCCATATGAAAAAAAATGCTGTTGCCGCTATTGGTTCTGATGGTTTGGTTGGAAGTATGGTCATCAATATTGTGCCCGGCAAAGAGGTTGCTGAAGCATTAAAACCTGGCGACACCATTCATTCTTACAATAAAACATCAACCACCGATATGCTCGAAACACTGAATACCACCAATGACAATGCTGCCAAATTAACATCCGATTTATTGAAGATAACCACAGCCATAAAAGAAGGAAAAGGCACCATTGGTATGTTAATTGAAGATGCCGAAATGGCTTCTGAAGTAAAACAAACCGTCTTAAATTTAAAAACGGCGAGCGTAAATGCTTCGGCAACAGTTAAAGAATTAAAGCAAATTATTGACGCCATAAATTATGATAAAAGCATGGCAGCCGTATTGTTAAGCGATCCTGCTTCAGCCAATCAAATGAAATCAATCATTGCTAATTTAGAAAAATCGAGTGAGCACATTGATTCTGTAATCACCAATTTAAACAAGGTTGTTTTAGAAGTTAAAAATGGAAAAGGCACGGTGAATTATATGATTAAAGACACTATTTTGGTCGATAATATTGACGAAACAATGAAAAATATTAAGGAAGGAAGCGCGCGTTTAAATGAAAATATGGAAGCCTTAAAACACAACTTTTTGTTTAGGGGTTATTTTAGGAAATTAGAGAAACAAAAACTTAAGGACGAAAAAAATCAACATTAAATTTATTTATGTTCATGGAGTTGATAGATATCATTTCCGCCATTTTAGGTTATTTGTAAATTGATTTGGTTAAATGCTACGATTATGAAAAAACTTTCTTTTTTAACTGTTGCACTTTTATTTTCTTTTGTGTTATCAATAGAAAGCTGTGGGCCCGTTGTGGTCACTTCAAGAATAGGAACACCTCCGCCACCTTGGTTTTATCCAAACCGGGCCGAAGTGGTTCGCTATGTCTATTTCCCGGAATTTGAAATTTACTATGATTTTTCATCAAGAAATTACCTCTATTTTGATAATGGCATTTGGATAACCGCCAATATTTTGCCTCCAAGATATGGCCATATCAATTTAAGGCGAAGCCATCATATCAGAATCAACAATTATTTTGGGGACGATATAAAAAGATATCACAACGACAACAGAAACAATTTAAACAGAAGCAACACCAGCAGAAGGAATCCTGCCGTAAATAGAAATCCTGTCAGAAGAAATTAATTTTTTAAACCCACCAGTATAAAAATAACATTGGCTCAATTTACGTTTCAGGATATCCGCCATTGTCAAAATTTGGGATGTTCGACAAAAACCATATTGATGAAATTTATAACATTGGCTATGAAACGGCCAAAAATAAAATTAAACAACTGGAAAAAGCTTCACAATTATTTGGATAAAAAAAATTCGCATAAGTTATTGTTGATGAAGCTCAATCAAAGTAATTTCGGGACGCATTCCCAATCTTCCCGGAAATCCCATCCAGCCCAAACCTCGGGTAACATATAAATACTGGTTAAAATGTTTGTACAAGCCTGCCCATTGTTTGTATTTATATTGAATTGGACTCCAGTTTTTGTTCTGAATGTTGATCCCGGCTTGCATTCCGTGCGTATGGCCAGATAGCGTGAGTGCGATATTTGTGTGTGTTTTTACTTCTTCGTTCCAATGCGAAGGATCGTGTGAAAGCAATATTTTAAAAGGAATATTGGCAACGCTTTTTAAAGCCTTGTTTAAATCGCCATATTGTTTAAATGGCGGATTTCCCCAATTTTCAACGCCAACAACGGCAATTTTTTGGCCATCTTTTTCAATACTTTCAGCTTCATTCAGCAATAATTTGAAATCTATTTTTTTGTAAAAATATTTGATCGATTCAAAATTAGCCCGTTTTCTTTCTTCCGATTTCCATTTGCCATAATCACCATAATCGTGATTTCCCAAAACAGCATATTTCCCGGTTTTGGCGTTCAATTTTTTTAAAACAGATTGCCAGCCTTTCAATTCCCATGCGTGGTTATTGACCAAATCGCCTGTAAAAAATATAAAATCGGGTTCTAAATGGTTAATCAGCTTTATTGCTCTGTCCAAAATATGGTAGCGAGAACGAAAACTTCCAAGGTGAAGATCGGAAATATGGACAATTCTCAATTCGTTGAAATTGGGAGGCAATTCATCAAAATTAATTTTTAGGCGATGCACTTTAAAGCGGTAAAGTGTTCTGAAAATGCTGTAACAAATCATCAAAAAAGGAAGAAATCCTGCAAATAAACCAATAATTGGAATTACAATCAGCGATTCTTCCTCAGAAAAAACATAGTTTGTAAAATAAAGAATAGAAATTACCACAACGAAAATTAACTTCGGAATAAATGAAGCTATCGTAATCCCATAAAGCGACGTTATCAATAATTGGTTTAGGTAAGGATGTGTCACTTTTAATCTAAGTCTCAGTAAAATAATGGCGGTAATGAGCCCAATGGTGAATGTCCAAAAAGTGATGTGAATAAAGTTTTGCAAAAGTACCGATTGTACCAATTGGGTAATGGATTTCAGCCAATAAAAAGCCAGCGTATCTACCAGCAATATGGCTAAACATAACAGGATAATAGTAAAAAACGAATACGAACGCATCCCAAAATGGTTTAATTTGTTCTTTTTTTGAAGGCTGCTTTATTTCTTAACCGCCTTTTGTCTCTAAATGCCCAATAAATGCCTTTAACCCCAGAAACCCATTTATCATACATAAAAATAAGCGCAATTTCTTCAATCGTTTCCAGCAATCCCAATACAATCATCACATAAAACAGCCAGTAAATTGGGCCGAAAAACAACAGCCAAAGAATGAAAAAAGCCTGTGTTATTGCTGATAATTTGGCCAAATATGTGTGAAAAGCGGTGGCTTTGCCATATTTCACAAAAGCAATAATCATTTGAAAAACATAAGGCACAAAAACCAGTATGATGTAAAAGGCGTGGTCTTTCATAAAATCCAGTTCATAAACCAGCAAACCAATTAGTCCAACCACAAACGTAATTTGATCACCAAAAGAATCCAATTGCGAGCCTCTTGGACTTGTTATTTTTAACCTTCGTGCTATAAATCCGTCGATGGCATCTGTGCAATAACTCACCAATAAAAGCCAGGTAAAAAGTTCGCGGTTTCCCAGCCATAAAACAAGCAATAAAAAAGGTGCGGCAGCAATTCTGTAGAATGAAAACCAATCGGCAATGTTATAATTTTTAAATGTTAACATAACTTTTTTTAATTCATTGGGTTCGAATTAAGACTTGATTTCTTCAATTTTATAAATGAAAAGCACAAGCAACCATTTTACTTTTCAACAAAGTCCATCAGGTTATTTTCCATATTAAAGGTAATATTTATAAATCTATAATAATATGATATTGGTAAAATTTAGTTTCATTATCAGAAAAATTTTCAACGAAACCTTTGTGTTCTAAAATATTACGTTTTTTCAATCTTACTTATTCATTTTTTTACTACCTTTTAACTAAAATTAATTTTGTTAGAAATCAATAAAAATAAGGTGTTTTATCAAAATCAAGAAATCTTCAATATTCTTTTTGAAGCCATTCCGGAAGGCATTATTGTTGTTGATGAAAATACAAATATTGTTGCCGCGAATACTTCAGCAGAAAAAATGTTTGGCTATCATCAAGGAGAATTGACGAATCAGCATTTAAATATACTGGTTCCTATAAGATACCAAACCACCCATAAAAATCAATTTTACTATTTTACAAGCAAAATTAAAGACCGAAAGAAAACAAGCGGACTGTACTTATTTGGCTTAACAAAAAATAACCATGAATTTCCTCTTGAAATTGCGCTAAATCCTTTTACAATTTATGAAAAAGAATACATTATGGCGCTGGTGATTGATATGACTGTAAGAAGAGAAACCGAAAAAAAGTTAGATTCCTTAAAAGTTGTTTTGGAAGAAAAAGTTAAAAAAGGAACGGCCGAATTAGAAAATACCATCAAACAATTAAAGGAATTAAACCGCAATTATAAAACAGAGCTAAAAAGAAGAATTGAAATAGAAAGCAAACTTAATAAGGCCCTAAAAAAAGAAAAAGAGCTCAATGAATTAAAAAGCAAATTTTTGTCGCTTGTTTCACACGAATTTAAAACGCCTTTAAGCGGAATTTTAACATCAGCCATTTTATTGGAAAGATACCAGCTGACCGAGCAACAGGAAAAAAGGGAAAAACATTTAAAAACGATCACCAACAAAGTACAATATTTGAATAGTGTTTTGAATGATTTTATATCCTTGGAGCGTTTAGATGCAAGCAATCAAAATTATAAATTCAAGATTTTTAATTTAAGCAAAGTCATTAATGAAGTGGTTTACAATGCCAATATGCTTTTAAAAAGCGGGCAGCACATCAATATACCGCAAAACTTATCCGATTATGTGTTGTATCAGGATGAAAAAATTTTAGAACTTATATTGTCTGTCGTCATTTACAATGCCATAAAATATTCTCCAGAGCATACAGATATTGATTTAGAAATTTCTAAAACCAAAAAAAATATTATTTTTACCATTACCGATCAAGGTATTGGAATTCCAAAAAATGATCAAAAATTTGTATACAATCGCTATTTTAGGGCAGAGAATGTATTAAATATTCAAGGTACAGGCATTGGATTAAACATTGTTAAAGAACATTTAAAAAACTTGGGCGGAACCATTCGTTTCACAAGCACCGAAAATAAAGGTTCTGTATTTTTTGTTGAACTGCCAATAATTAAAGAATTATGAAAAAGGTTTTATTAATAGAAGATGATATTGTTGTAAGAGTATATACAGCGGTGCTTTTAG
Source organism: Lutibacter sp. (assembly GCA_030656195.1). Taxonomy (GTDB): domain Bacteria; phylum Bacteroidota; class Bacteroidia; order Flavobacteriales; family Flavobacteriaceae; genus Lutibacter. The sequence continues at coordinate 1,212 of JAUSOJ010000067.1, read as the reverse complement.
AATTGGCCAATTATAAAGTTTTTACTGCCGCAAACGGCAAAATTGGCGTTGCTGAAGCCAAAAAACAGCTGCCCGACATTATTTTATGCGATATTATGATGCCCGAATTAAATGGTTACGGCGTACTTCAAATACTCTCAAAAGAACACGAAACCAAACATATTCCGTTTATTTTTTTATCGGCAAAAACGGAACATAAAGACATTCGCAAAGGAATGGATATGGGTGCCGATGATTATATCACAAAACCTTTTGATGAATCGGAACTGTTTAGCGCCATAGAAAGCAGGTTGGCCAGGATTGCCATTATTAAAGAAAATGAGGAAAAAGAAAGGAAATTCGAACTAGATTTCACAGACAGCCAACTAAAAACACTAAACCAGCTTAAAAATTTCTTTGTAGAAAATGTGGAAGAATTCTCCTTTATACCTGGGGAAATTATTTATCATGAAGGCGACAATTCAAATTTTGTGTTTTTGGTAAACGAAGGCATTGTGAAAACCTTTAAAATTGATGAACAAGGAAAAGAGTTAGTTACCGGCTTGCATAAAGAAAATGACTTTTTTGGTTTTACCTCGTTCTCAAACAATATAGCTTACCAAGAATCAGCTGCAGCTATTGAAAACGTAAAAGTTTCACGGTTGTTGAAAAATGAATTCAAAAATATTTTACAAAAAAATCATGAAGTTACTTTTGAATTAATTGATTATATCAATGACAATGTTTCAGAAATTAAAGACCAATTGCTGCAAATGGCATATAGTTCGGTCCGAAAAAAAACAGCAAATACCATTTTGCAGTTTTCTGAAAAGATGAAAAAATCCAATAACGACAATCCTAAAATATCAAGAACCGATTTGGCAGGGATTGCAGGCATTGCCACTGAAACTTTTATAAGGACACTTTCCGATTTTAAAAGAGACGGCCTAATTGACATCGAAGGAAGAAGCATTAAAATTCTAAATATTGAGAAGCTGAAAAAAATTTTTTAGGCTATTATTGTAAATATTTTTGATTTTAAATCCTATCCCCAACCCTTTCCCAAGGAAAGGGAGTTTGATTTGGAATTAAAAGAATATTTACAATAAATACATTTAACTTCGGGCTGCCGACTTCTGTCTTCGGTCTTTTCAACTTTGGATATTTAATATTTAACTTCTAATATTTAATATTTAACTTCTAATATTTAATATTTAATATTTAACTTCTAAT
>JAUSOJ010000061.1 GCA_030656195.1 Lutibacter sp. | reverse complement strand
AGTTTCTGTTTTCCGAACTAAAACAGGGTCGTTTTTTCCAACAACAGGAATGGTAATTTTTTGGGTATTGCCGCTAAAATCTTTTGCGATAATGTCTACATTATAAGATTTTTTGTCTTCAATGGTCAAATATCCATTGTTAACGGAAGCTGCATACATATTTAATTTATTTGAAGGTTCTATAAAACATTTCTGAATTCGTTGACCCGTTTTTTCAAGCCGTTCATAATCTACCAGTAAATTAATGTATTTGTCTTCTGCAAAAGCCAATACGCTCGCCTTAAATTCGTGAAATTTTTCTCCGTTTACGGAAAGTTCCAAACTGTACAACCCATTTTGATTGATGGCATTATCCAATTGATCATAAGCATTGATACCAAAACCAATTTTTCCGAAAGCATTTATTTTGTCGGCAAGCAAATCACCGTTGCTTAATCTTTTGAATGAAAGTTGCAAAGGAACATTAGCTTGGTTAATTTGAGCATCATCACTTAAGGAATAACCAACCAAAGTATTGATTGTCGGTTTTTTAGAATCGCTTATCTGAAAGCCAAACAGAAAGGGATTTATTGTTTTTTCTGTTGATGAATCTCTAATTTCAAAATGCAGATGTGGACCCATAAATCCGCCCGTTCTGCCGCTTAACGCAATTATTTCACCTTTTTTGATGGGCAATTCCGAAGCTGAAGGATAGGCCTGAACTTCAAAACTTTCATTTTTATATTGTTGTTTTTTGATATAAGTTTCAATTTTATCGCTAAATTTTTGCAAATGTCCGTAAACAGTTGTGTAACCATTGGAATGCGTAATATAAAGTGCTTTTCCATAACCCCAATGCGCAATTCTAATTCGAGAAATATAGCCATCTGCAGAGGCCAACACATTTAATCCCTCTCTTTGTTGCGTTTTAATATCCAATCCAGCATGAAAATGATTGGGACGCAATTCGCCAAAAGTTCCTGATAATATCAAAGGAATGTCAAGCGGACTGCCAAAATAGTTTGTTGGATAGGTATTTTGCATGGTAACGGTCGCTTGTCCGTATGCAAGTATGCTGGAACAGAGAATAAAAAGTGCTATGAGTTTTTTCACGAATATTGTTATTTAATTTGTGCTAAAATACTAAATTATATTTTTTATAAAGTTTAAATTATTAATCATTTAGCACAAAAGGTTTAAAGTTTTTTATAAAATACAAAAAAAACAGTTGTAATATTGCGTTACTAACACTAACTTTGTATTTATAGTTTATATTCCTAAAGCAAATATGAGTTCTATAATACAAGTAGTTAATTTAGTCGAAGATAAACTCAAAAAACTTTTAGAAAATTATCATTTTTTGAAGGAAGAAAATGAGTTTTTATTCAATAAAATAGCGTTATTGGAGAATGAGTTGGCAGAAGGAAAGCAAATTTTTAATGAGATTGAAAAGAAGTACCAAACATTAAAAATTGCCAAAACTTTAGAAGGCAGTAAAGAAGACAGAAGGGAAACAAAACTTAAAATAAATGCATTAATTCGTGAAATTGATACGTGTATTGTTCAATTAAGCGAATAAGATCTTTAAAATGGCAGAACCTTTAAAAATAAAAGTAACTATCGCCGGCAGGGTATATCCAATCAACGTGAAAAACGAGAATGAAGAGGAGGGTATGCGAAAAGCGGCAAAACATATCAACGATTTAGTTACCAAGTTTGAAAAGAATTATGCGGTAAGCGATAAACAAGATGTTTTGGCTATGTGTGCCTTACAATTTGCTTCACTTATCGAAATTAACGCCATTAATAAAGATCAGGATATGACGGAAGTGACTGAAAAAATTAATAAATTGGGTGCGTTAATTGATACGCATTTAGAAAAATAAGTTCTTTAAAATAAATAAAATAATAATAATACTGCCTACATTAGTTATTGTTTGTTAAACTCAACATTATACCTTTATAAAGGATAAGTCTCAATTGCAAAAGCATGCCGTTTTAACGGATCCTTGACCAGTTAGTTAGTCCTAAACTTGTTTAAAGGAGTTTACAGAACCTCTCTAATGTAGGTTTTTTTATACATAAAACTGAAATATGATAGATTATATAATGCCAATTATTGTTGGTATAGCAATAGGGTTAGCAATAGGTTACGTGATAGCCAAAATGCTGGAAAAAACGAAAGCAACGCAGATTTTAAGAAATACAAGAAAGGAAGCCGCCACCATTATTAAAGAGGCTCAAATTGAAGCTGAAGCGACCAGAAAAGACAAGATTTTACAAGCCAAAGAAAAGTTTATTGAGCTAAAATCGGAACACGAAAAAGTGATTATTGCCAGAGACCGTAAAATCGCTGAAGCTGAAAAACGCGCCCGTGATAAAGAATCCCAAATTTCTCAGGAACTCGATAAAAATAAAAAATTGAATCTTGATATTGCCACAAAAATGAGTGAGTACGATAAGAAAGTGGAATATTACGATCGAAAAACGGAAGAAGTTGACAAACTTCACCGCAAACAGGTTGATCAACTGGAAGTTATTTCAGGATTGTCTGCTGTGGATGCCAAAAAAGAATTGATTGCTTCCTTAAAAGAACAAGCGAAATCAGACGCGATGGCGAGCATTCAGGAAACTATTGAAGAAGCCAAATTAACGGCGCAACAAGAAGCCCGTAAAGTCATATTAAACACCATTCAGCGTGTAGGTGTTGAGCAGACCGTCGAAAACTGTGTTTCTGTATTTAATATAGAATCTGATGATGTTAAAGGACGAATTATAGGTCGTGAAGGTCGAAATATTCGTGCTTTGGAAGCGGCTACAGGTGTTGAAATTATTGTTGATGATACGCCGGAAGCCATTATATTATCTTGCTTTGATCCGGTGAGAAGAGAAATCGCCCGCTTGTCATTGCACAATTTAGTGACCGACGGAAGAATTCATCCGGCACGTATTGAAGAAGTTGTAAAAAAGACTGAAAAACAAATCCAACAGGAAATTATTGAAATAGGAAAGCGTACCGTAATCGATTTAGGGATTCACGGTTTACATCCTGAACTGATAAAAACCATCGGACGAATGAAATATCGTTCATCTTATGGCCAAAACTTATTGCAGCATTCACGTGAAGTTGCCAACTTATGCGGATTGATGGCTGCAGAATTGGGCTTAAATGCCAAATTGGCTAAAAGAGCCGGTTTATTGCACGATATTGGAAAAGTACCGGAATCAGAAAGTGAATTGCCTCACGCATTGTTAGGAATGCAATGGGCCGAGAAATATAACGAAAGCGCAGAAATTTGCAACGCTATTGGAGCCCACCACGATGAAATTGAAATGAAAACATTGATTGCGCCAATTGTGCAGGTTTGTGATGCCATTTCTGGTGCCAGACCAGGCGCTCGTCGCCAAATTTTGGATTCTTACATTCAACGTTTAAAAGATTTGGAAGATATCGCCTTCGGATTTACAGGAGTTCAAAAAGCATATGCCATTCAGGCAGGACGTGAATTGCGTGTTATTGTTGAAAGTGAAAAAGTAACTGATGCAAAAGCAGCGGAACTTTCTTTCAATATTTCACAAAAAATTCAAAATGATATGACTTATCCGGGTCAGGTTCGTGTTACTGTGATACGAGAAACCAGATCTGTAAACATCGCTAAATAACATTGGTTATTTATAAATTGTAGAAAAACCGCTTTTGCGGTTTTTTTTATGTGTTTTGCTTTAAGTTCGTAGAT
>JAUSOJ010000050.1 GCA_030656195.1 Lutibacter sp. | reverse complement strand
CGGTAATTTATCCAGCCAGCCTGTTGTGCCGCTGATAACTGGAACTTGATTGTTTAAACAGTTTGAAATATTGTTGAAAGCTGCCGCAGGAATGCTGAAATCTATGGCAACATCGGCCAAAGTAATATCGTAATCTGCACTGTTTTCATCTATCTTCAATTCAATTTCATGGCCTCTTTGCAATGCAATTTGTTCAATTGTTTTGCCCATTTTGCCATAACCCAATAAAGCTATTTTCATGACTAAAAATTAAAATTAACAGATGCGCCGACAATTGATTTGTTAGTGATGTCGTTGCGAATTATTTGGGGAGAAACAGATAAATTACTGTCTACGTTATGTTGTAATAAATGTGCATTCACACTGGCTTCAACTATTTGTAAAATATACAACCCGGCAGTGACCAGAATCGACAAATCCCGGTCTTTTTTATATGATTTTTGAGCCCGAACTAAAGCGTCTTTTGATAACAGGATATTTCCATTTAACCCGTCAAATTCATCGGGTTTTTCATTGATTCTTAATTTGTAGGCCGTTCTTGCCCTGTTATAGTTGGTGTTATTTCTGTCATAAAAATAAACGCCGGTTCCCAATGCGCCATAAACAATAGGAATTTTCCAGTATTTTTTGTTGAAGGCTTGTCCGAGTCCGGGTAAAACTGCGGAATAAAATGCGGCTTTTGCAGGAGAAAGTGGTTTAAAATTGTCGCTTGATGGCCGAATAGTATCTTTAATTTTTACATTGGCGACTTCTTGCGCATAGCCAGAAAATGCCGTTAAAGCGGCAATCATTAAATAGCTATATAAATTTTTTTTAAGCACTTATTCCAATAGTTTTTTTAATCGGTTGAAATCTTCTTCAGAATGAAACGGAATGCTGATTTTTCCTTTATCTTTTCCCGATAATTTGATGTCAATTTTATGTCCGAAATAATTGCTGAAAGTTTTCAATCCGTCATTTACAAATGTTGGAAGTTTGGCTTCTTTAACTTGTTTTTTCGGTTTTGCAACAACACCTTCCTTTAAATCTTTAACCAATTGTTCTGTTTGGCGAACGGATAATTTTTTTTCAATTATTTTTTCGTAAATGCTTAACTGGTCTTCAGAATTCTCAACATTGATCAATGCCCTTCCGTGTCCCATCGATAAAAATCCGTCGCGCATTCCTGTTTGGATAATCGGATCTAATTTTAGCAATCGCAAATAATTGCTTATCGTGGATCGTTTTTTTCCAACGCGTTTGCTCATTTCTTCCTGCGTCAAATCAATTTCATCAATCAATCTTTGGTAGGTT
>JAUSOJ010000044.1 GCA_030656195.1 Lutibacter sp. | reverse complement strand
GTGGCCACACGATTTGGTTTTGAAGTCATTAGTTTGGCTTTGCCGCTCGCTTTTTTAATTGAGCACGTTTATGTGTTGCCTTTTAACAGCAAGCCGGCTTTGTTGTTATATTCCACAAATCATTACAGTTGGACCGATACTTTTAAATATGGAATCACGATGCAAACATTGGCTTGGATACTTTCCATTATTATGGCGATGACTTATTATAAATGGCTGGACATCACGCCAAACGGATTGTTTTAATTTCATATCTTAAATAATGATAAAGGATAGTGTAAAAATTCATGACAATTTTTCTTTGGAGGTAAAATCGATTTATGAAAACAACTCAAAAAAAAAGAAAACCAAATATGATACAATTACCTATCTTTTTATTCCCAATGGCTTAAACATCAACAACCAAACCTATCCTAAGTCCAAATTTTACAATGATGTAAAGGTTTATATAAGATATGATGCTTCTGAATACACCTTGGATGATATTATCAATTTAGAAACCGGGCCTTTAAATCAATTCATCAAAATTGTAAAAAAGATTACTGATGACAAGGTTTCTAAAGATTATAGTTTAGAGTTTGAATCGGGCATAAAAATGCTTGGGGCTATTTTGAACAACACGCTTCGATTGGAAATGGCTTCATTAATAACTGAATATACGACAGAAAACAGCACTTTTGATTCGGTATATTTGGTTAAACTTAAAGAGATTTTAAAGAATTACAGAGCTCTTTTTCCGATAATTGAGCTTTCAGATTTAGAAGAAAATTTAAAGAAAACAATTAAGTATGGTGATGAGTATTTGAGCAATATCACCAATTATTACCTCATAAAATTATTGGATTTTTATAAAAATTCAAACGTTGAAGAGGAAAAATTAAAGGAAATAGTGCAGTTTATTAAAGAAGAACAAACGCACAGAAAATTAAACAACTATGATGTCACGAATGAAGAGGATTATTATGATGAGACATTATTGCACAAACGCAGCCAGCTAAAAAAATACATTGAAGGTGTTTTGTTTTTAAATAGGGATGTTAGAAAGGAAGGCGCTTTTTTTGAACAATCTGTATTTGCCATAGCGGCAGGTTTGGCAATGATTATTTCTACTGGTATTGCCTTTTACTACCAGCAGGTTTACGGAAACTTTACTTTGCCTTTTTTTGTTGCATTGGTTGTGGGATATATGTTAAAAGACCGAATAAAATCGTCAATTGGCTTGTTGTTTATAAGCAAGTCAAGCTCCTTTTTTTATGATTATAAAATAAAAATTAAAGATCCCGAAAATAATATCATAGGAATTATTAAAGAAAATTTCACTTTTGTTCCCTTTAACAAATTAGGGCCGAAGGTTAAAATACACCGCGCTAAAAATAGATTTATTGATGCAGATTATGATTTATTTGGAGAACAAATTGTTCAATATAAAAAGAAGATTGTTATTTTTCCTAAAAAATTCGGAAAAGAAATTTCGGACGACCGTTTAAAAAGTATTGTTGATATTACACGAATCAATTTTTATCGATTTATCGCCCAAATGGATGATCCGAAAAAAAAATATTCAATATTAAAAAAGTGGAAAATTGTCAATAGGGTTGGCAATAAAACATATCACATCAATGTTATTCAGAAACTTTATTCAGAAAACGGCATTGAATTTAAACGCTACAGGGTAATTATGACCAGAAAAGGAATTAAAAGAATTGAAACAGTTGCGCTTGATACAATAATGTAAAAACAATTATCAACCCAAATAGCAATAAATCAAAAAATTTCAGAAAAACACTATATTTTTTGACTTTCAAACCTCCAAAACTCCAAAACGCCTAATCATGCCTTCAGTCTTCGGACTCCTGACTTTCAAACTAAAAAAGCGTCTTGCAGTCAATATTAGTATGAATTTAAACTTCCGTATCCGAGTCTTTAATTTTTACAGTATTAATTCCCCCTTTGGGAGTTAGGGGGCTATTACTTCTGCCTAAAATAAACAACGATAGGAACTCCTCTAAAGTTAAAGATTTCTCGCATTTTGTTTTCAACAAAACGTTTGTAAGGATCTTTTACGTATTGCGGTAAATTCGCAAAAAACACAAACTGTGGTGTTGGTGTAGGCAATTGCGTACAAAATTTAACTTTAATGTATTTGCCTTTGTTTGCAGGTGGCGGACTCGATTTTAAGATATCCAGCATCACCTCGTTTAGTTTGCTGGTAGGAATGCGTTTTTTTCTGTTTTCAAAAACTTCAACAGCAGTTTCAATAGCTTTAAAAACGCGTTGTTTTGTTAAAGCGCTTATAAAAATAATTGGCACATCGGTAAATGGCGCAATTTCTTGTCGTATTTTGGCTTCATAATCTTTCATGGTATTGGTTTCTTTTTCCATCAAATCCCATTTGTTCACCAAGATTACAATGCCTTTTCTGTTTTTTTCAGCCAGCCAAAAAATATTTTCATCCTGACCTTCAAATTCTCGGGTGGCATCAACCACCAAAATGGCAACATCACATTCTTCAATAGCTTTTACGGCACGCATCACCGAATAAAACTCTAAATCTTCTTTAACTTTCGATTTTTTTCTGATTCCGGCAGTATCCACCAAATTAAATTCAAATCCAAAACGATTGTATTTTGTGTCAACCGTATCGCGCGTTGTGCCTGCAATATCGGTTACAATATTTCTTTCTTCTCCAATCAATGCGTTGATAAACGATGATTTTCCTGCATTTGGTCTTCCAACAACTGCAAATCGTGGCAATTCGTGTTCTTCTGGAACATCTTCTTCCATATCGGCAACCACAGCGTCTAAAAGTTCACCGGTTCCGCTTCCGTTAATTGAGGAAAGTGTGTAATATTCACCCAATCCAAGATTGTAGAATTCAACTGCATCGGCATCACGCATAGAATTGTCAACTTTGTTGACGGCCATAAAAATGGGCTTTTTTATTTTGCGCAGCATATTGGCAACTTCAACATCCATCGGCGTAATTCCCTCTTCAACATCCACAACAAATATAATGTGGTCAGCCTCATCAATAGCCAGCTGAACTTGTTTTCTAATTTCTTCTTCAAAAACATCTCCAGAACCAATGGCGTAACCACCCGTGTCAATAACCGAAAATTCCTTTCCGTTCCAGTCACTTTTTCCGTAATGTCTGTCACGCGTAACACCACTTACCGAATCAACAATGGCATCTCTTCGTTTTACCAAACGATTAAACAATGTCGATTTTCCAACATTAGGCCTTCCTACAATGGCTACAATATTACTCATGTGTTTTTTAATTTTTTGCAAAATTACGCTTTTTTATTTTTAAAATTATTTGTTATCAATTCTAAATTAGCGATGTAATAAAAATAAGTATATTTCGATTCTGAAAAAACAGCGCAATTATGGTTGAAGAAAAAAATAGCGATATCCATTTACGTCCCCGATTTAAAATGAGTTTTGAGGAAAATCATCAAAAACTGATTGCTAAATTTCAAAGGAATGTGAAAAATGCCACCTGTAAATATTACGTTAAAGATATTGACGGGCATATTGTTATTGATATTCCTGCAGAAGAAAATCATTTTTGGTCACCGCAACTGCACCTTGAAATTGAAAAAATTGAAGAAAATAAAAGCATTGTTAAAGGTTTGTTTGGGCCAAAACCACAAGTTTGGACATTTTTTATGTTTATCCATTTCGCCATGGCTTTTGCTTTTATTGGATTTTCAATTGTTGCATATGTAAAATGGAGTTTGAAAAGTGAGTATCAAATAGCTTTGGCTGTTACTTTGTCCTTGCCCATTTTATGGGTAATTATGTATATTTTGGGCAGCATTGGAAAAAGAAGAGGCCACAAACAAATGGATGAACTTTACGGGTTTATGATGGAAACGTTGAAAAGTTAAAAAGCCAAAACAACAAACAGTAAATAAGACCTAATCCGTATAGCCAAATCGTCTCAATTGACGTTTGTCGCTTCTCCAGTCTTTATTCACTTTTACGTACAATTCCAGATGAATTTGTTTGTCGAAAAATTTCTCTAAATCTTTTCGAGCTTCAACACCCACACGTTTTAAGGCAGCGCCTTTATGTCCGATGATAATTCCTTTTTGGGTTTCGCGTTCCACCATAATGACAGAACGGATTCTGATAATTTTATCACTTTCAATAAATTCTTCAGTCTCCACTTCTACCGAATAAGGAATTTCCTTTTTATAGTGCATCAATATTTTTTCGCGAATGGCTTCATTGATAAAAAAGCGTTCCGGTTTGTCGGTTAATTGATCTTTCGGATAAAAAGCCGGAGATTCAGGCAATAATTCAATAATACGTTCAAAAAGACCTTCAACATTGAATTTTTCCAAAGCAGAAATCACATAAACTTCGGCATTTGGTACTTTTTCTTTCCAGTAAATCACTTTTTCTTCCACCTCTTCCTGCGTCGACATATCTATTTTGTTGATTAATAACAAAACCGGAATGGATGTTGTTTTAATTTTTTCGAAAAAAACCTCATCTTTTAATTCCTTTTCGCCAATTTCAACCATATAAATAAGCACATCGGCGTCTTCGAAAGCCGATTTCACGAAATTCATCATAGAATTTTGCAGCTCGTAAGCAGGTTTAATAATTCCCGGCGTATCGGAAAACAGAATTTGAAAATCATCTCCGTTTACAATTCCTAAAATTCTGTGGCGTGTTGTTTGTGCTTTTGAGGTGATAATTGATAGTTTTTCACCAACAAAGGCATTCATTAACGTAGATTTACCCACATTAGGATTCCCTATAATATTTACAAAACCTGCTTTGTGATTCATTTTCAAGAGTTAAAATGCAAAGGTAACCTTAAAAATATTTAATTTTAAAAAACTTATTGCTTTTTTAAAAAAAGATGTATCTTTGCAATCCAAATCGCGGGGTAGAGCAGCAGGTAGCTCGTCGGGCTCATAACCCGAAGGTCGCTGGTTCGAGTCCAGTCCCCGCTACTAAGTAAATAATTGGCTTTCAAGAAATTGAAAGCCTTTTTTTATGCAATGGATACAGCATAATATGGTTGTCAAATTAATCGTATAAATAGTTTTGATGCATCTTCTTTTAACGTTAAATGCTATTATTTCCTATTTTAAACCTTTTTTAGAGCCAAAAGTCATTTTGTTTTTTCAAGATTCAGTCTGTTTCTGATTTAATCTGATAAATTCTTTTTTCGAAATATTGACTTTATGATAGGTTATGATTCCCGTTTATAACCTTCTTCTTTAATTTTATCATAGCACCAAAAATTAACCACAGGCTATTTTGCATGAAATACATGAAATTCAATGTAAGTAAACAAGTGGCCGTGTTTTTTAATCAACTGGTTATGTTTTTCTAAAATTCAGTATTCAACATCCTTTCTGATTTTTTTAACTTCTTCAAAATAAATTACTTACATCACTAATAATCAAATTTATTTAGTAGATTTATCTTACTACTAACCAAAAAAACATACTACCATGAGAAAAATCGTACTGATTTTGATGATGATTTCTACATTCATCACCTACGCACAAAAAAAAGCAAACGGAACTATTTATTCAGAACATCCTGCAATTACAGCGGTTGAATCTATGCTGCAGGCATTTATCAAAGGCGACGAAAAAAAAGTAGCTGGATACTTAGCCGATGACTTCAAACAATTTTATGGCTCCAACACCAACAAAGACGCCAAAGGCGGCGACAAACAAAATTTTTTGGATGACGTGAAGTTTTGGAAAGACAATTTTTCCTATTTGAGTTTAACAAGATCTCCTGGTGCTTACCCAGATGCATTGGAATATAAAGATGGCGCCAATGATGATGTTGTTTGGGTACAAACGTGGGAACATTTAAAAGGCGTGCATAACAAAACAGGTGTTAAATTAGACAATCCGATGCACAGATTGTTTATTGTTGACAAAAACAACAAAATTAAAACCATGATTAATTATTTTGACCGAAACGCCTATCGTGAAATTGGAAACAGCAATAATGAAAGAAAAAACGGAATTATTTATAACAACCATGAGTATATTAACAAAGTGAGAAGAATGGTTTATGCCTATGAAAATAAGGATTTTCCAACTGCCTATGGTTTTTTTGATGAAAAAGCAGAATTCACCAATAGCGAGATGGGAATTGATGACAAACCATTTACTTTGACTCAAATGAAAGAAATTGACAAAAAAATGTTTGAAAGGTTTGACATCACAAGTATTGATATGACAGGCTATCCCGACTATTTAAATTATGAATTGGGAAATGCAAAAGTGGTGCAATCTTGGTGGAATATAAGATTGACCCGGAAATCTGACAAAAAGAACATTGTTTTACCGGTATTTTATATTCATAACTTTAATGATGAAGGTAAAATAACTTCTGAAATTGCTTATTACAGCGAAAAAATGTTGGAAAAATAAAAGCGCTTTTTAAAAATTTAAGATAAAAAAACCGAAACATTTTGTTTCGGTTTTTTTATCTTATTCAAATCTGTTCTCGAAACTTCCCTGCTGCTTATTACTTTTTGAAAATTTCAAAATACACTAACCGTCAATTTTAACTATAGCAATTAACACATTTCAATGTGTATAATCAACATAATATACCTAATATTGGTGTATATAAAAAAACAGCGAGTAATAAAACAGCATTTTAGCAACTGCAATAGATGGCTAAAGTTGAAAAAAAATATTTAACCAAAACAAATTTGCTTAAAAATTAATTACATTTACTATTGAGTTAATTTGGTTTTAACTCATTTTTTATAGGTCATTCTGCGACCTTTCTTACAAGCAATATTAGAAAAACTAAAAATGAGAGAACCTAATAATTTTCATGATGTTGTTATTGTGGGTGGAGGATTGGCCGGACTGACAAGTGCCATCCATCTTTCAAAATTTGGGATAGGTGTTTTGGTCATCGAAAAAAATGCCTATCCAAAGCACAAAGTTTGCGGCGAATATATTTCAAATGAAGTGTTGCCTTATTTAAATTATTTGGGTGTAGACCCGTTTATTTTTGGCGCGAAAAAAATCGATAAATTTTTGTTGAGCACCAAAAAAAACAGCATTATTGAAACCCAATTGCCATTGGGCGGTTTTGGCATTTCACGTTATACGTTGGATGATGCGTTGGCTAAAAAAGCCATTGCAAACGGCATCACCATTATACAAGACAGTGTTGTGAACATTCAATTTTTAGACGATCAGTTTGAAATTGACACAAAAAGCAATTTGTGTTTTAAGGCAAAAATTGTGATTGGCGCTTATGGAAAGCGATCGGCAATCGACATAAAACTGGATCGGGAATTTATCAAAAATGATGCGCCTTTTTTAGCGGTGAAAACACATATGAAAGGGAATTTTCCAGAAGATTTGGTGGCGCTCCATAATTTTAAGGGCGGTTATTGCGGACTTTCTAAAGTGGAAGACGGCAGCATCAATGTTTGTTATATCACAGATTTTAAGTCCTTCAAAAAATATAAAGACATTGAAGATTTTCAAAAAAATGTGTTGTGCGAGAATCCGAATCTGAAAGAAATATTTGAAAATTCAACCGATCTTTTTCCGCAACCGTTAACCATCAGCCAAATTTCTTTTGCTGATAAAAGTCCGGTAGAAAACCATATTTTAATGTGCGGAGATACCGCCGGATTGATTCATCCGCTTTGCGGAAACGGCATGAGTATGGCAATTAGAAGCGGACAAATGGTGTCGCAATTAATAATTCGCTACTTTAACGGAAAAATTAAATCGAGATCTGACTTAGAAAATAGCTATAAAGAATCTTGGAACAAGGAATTTAAAAAGCGTTTAAAAGTGGGCAGGATTGTTGCTGCGCTTTTCAAAAAATATAATTTTTCAGAATTTATGATGTTGGTTTTAAAAAGTTTTCCAAAATTACTGCCTTACATTATCAAACAAACCCATGGGAAACCACTAAAAATAGATGAATTTTAACATAGACACAAAAGAACGAAGCACCCAAATTGAGTTGATGGACGATTTTTCGGTGGAAGGAAATCTGCTCCGCGAGTCGTTGGATTCATTGGCAAACATCAATAAATGGCTTGGTGGCAATTTTGTCACTATAAACGGACTTAAAAAAGTTTTAAAAAAGCACGAGAAAAACAAACCAATTACTATTTTGGATATGGGTTGCGGAAATGGCGATATGTTGCGTGAAGTGGCCGAATTTGGAAAAAAAGCGGGGTACAATTTCAATTTAATTGGAATTGACGCCAACCAGCACACCATCAATTATGCCGAGGAGCTAAGCGTCAATTACACGGAGATCAGTTATTTAAAACAAGATGTTTTTTCTGAAGAATTTCAAAATCTTCATTATGATTTGGTTTTAGCCACGTTGTTTTTGCATCATTTTGATGAAGATGACATTGTAACATTGTTGGCGCCCATCTTAAATAAAGCAACTTTGGGCATTGTGGTAAACGATTTAAACAGAAACAAAATCGCCTATTATCTTTTTAGTTTTTTGTGCTTGTTCATCAAAAACAAGATGACCAAAGAAGATGGTTTGATTTCGGTATTGAAGGCTTTTAAAAGAGAAGATTTAGAAAGAATCACGCAAAAATTACATGCAAAAAGTACGATTCAATGGAAATGGGCTTTTAGATATCAATGGATAATACAAAAAAAATGAGCGTTAAAATAACGGCAGTCGCCAAACAACTTCCACAATTTACCCGAACTACGGAAGAAATAATTCCGATGCTGAAAGTTTGGTTAAGCGGACAGGAAACACGGTTTCAAAGAAAAGTTTTGAAAATATTTGAAAATGCCGGTGTGGAAAAACGCTATTCCATTATGGATGCCCACGAGGTATTTTTAAACACTTCTTTTGAAGAAAAAAATGATATTTATGTGCGGGAATCCATAAAACTTGCTGAAGGCGCCTTAAAAAAAGCGTTGGCAAAAGCTGCCTTAGATCCGCAGGATATTGACTACATTATTACGGTGAGCTGCACCGGAATTATGATTCCGTCCATAGATGCCTACCTCATCAATAAACTGAAAATGCGGCAAGACATTGTTCGTTTGCCTGTGACTGAAATGGGTTGCGCGGCGGGCGTATCAGGCATTATTTATGCCAATAATTTTTTAAAGGCAAACCCAAATAAAAGGGCTGTGGTGATTGCTGTGGAATCGCCAACTTCCACCTTTCAGCTTGATGATTTTTCGATGGCAAATATTGTGAGCGCGGCAATTTTTGGTGATGGCGCGGCTTGCGTGGTATTGTCTTCCTATAAAGAAGATGAAGGTCCGAAAATTTTAGACGAAGCGATGTACCACTTTTTTGATGCCGAAAATATGATGGGATTTAAACTTACCAATTCCGGTTTGCAAATGATATTGGACAAGGCGGTTCCTGAAACCATTTCAGCGCATTTCCCGAAAATTGTGTATCCATTTTTAGAAAAAAATAAGATGAACATTCAGGATGTTGACCACCTTATTTTCCATCCGGGCGGGAAAAAGATTGTGCAAACTGTTGAAGAACTTTTTGGCTCACAAGGCAAAAATATTGATGCCACAAAAGAAGTTTTAAAATTGTACGGCAATATGTCGAGCGCCACGGTGTTATATGTTTTAGAACGATTTATGGATAAAAAATTGCCGAAAGGAGATGTTGGTCTGATGTTGAGTTTTGGACCAGGTTTCTCGGCACAAACAGTATTATTGGAATGGTAAAAGAATTTGAAAATATCCATTTTTGGGCGGTAATTTTGGGCGGATCCAGCGGATTGGGATTGGCAACAGCGCACAAATTGGCCAAACATGGCTGTAACATCTGCATAGTTCACCGCGACCGAAAATCGGAATTGCCGGCCATAGAAAAGGAATTTTCATTGCTAAAAAAAGAAGGTGTCGAGGTATTGACTTTCAATGTTGACGGATTAAAAGAAGCAGAACGAAACACGATTATTTCAACATTAAAAAAACATTTTGGCACAATGGGAAAGATTCGGGTTTTTGTGCACAGCGTGGCAAAAGGAAATTTAAAACCGATGGTTTCAGATGAAAAAACGACCTTAAAAAATGATGATTTCAGGTTGACCATAGACGCGATGGCCATCAGTTTATACGATTGGACAACGGCGTTATTTGAGGCAAAATTATTTGCTTCGGATGCGCGAATTGTGAGTTTTACCAGCGAAGGAAACACGAAAGCGTGGAAAAATTACGCGGCAGTTTCGGCAGCTAAAACGGCGCTTGAAGCCATTACAAGAAATATCGCCTTAGAATTTGCGCCTTATGGCATCAAAGCAAACTGTATTCAGGCGGGTGTAACGGATACGGCATCGTTAAGGGCAATTCCAGGAAGTGAATTGATCAAAGCGCATTCGTTGGTTCGAAATCCGTTTAAGCGATTGACATTGCCGCAGGATGTTGCCAATGTGGTGTATCTTTTAAGCAAAGATGAAGCGGCGTGGATTAACGGAACCATTATTCCGGTTGATGGCGGGGAACATATAAGTTGAAATCTTGAATTATGGATTATAAATTATAAATTCAATTTGCGTTAGTGATTACTTCACTCTCTTTTATTTTTATAGGAGTTCAGTGAACCATGTTTGCAGCGGAAATCCCGGCTTTGCGAGATTTGAACCAATATTTACAGATTGCCGCGCTTCGCTCGCAATGACGGATTGCAGCGGAAAGCACGACCCGACAGCTGGCGGGGAACGCCCACCAAAATGCGGGCAGGCCCAAAAAATAATTGAAAGAACTATGACATCAGCAGAAATTATCGCTTTATTGCCTTATCAAAAACCGTTTTTGTTTGTGGATGAACTGACAAGTATCTCGGAAAACAGCATCACGGGAATTTATACTTTTGAAAAAGCGGCGTTTTTTTATGAAGGCCATTTTAAAGGGAATCCGGTGACGCCGGGTGTTATTTTAACGGAAGTTATGGCGCAAATTGGCGTGGTTTGCTTGGGAATATTTTTGCTGAAGGATGAAATTCGGCAGCTTTCAGCGCCCAAAATAGCATTGACATCGAACCAGATCGACTTTTTTTTGCCGGTGTTTCCGAATGAAAAAGTTACGGTAATTTCAGAAAAGGAATTCTTCAGATTCAACAAATTGAAATGTAAAGTGCAAATGTTTAACGCCTCTAAAGAACTGGTTTGCAGGGGATTTATTTCAGGAATGATCAAATAATAAATGGAAAAAAGGGTAGTTATAACGGGTCTTGGCGTGGTTGCCCCAAACGGCGTGGGCATTCCGGAATTTACGGAAGCCATCAAAAGCGGAAAATCGGGTATTCGGTTTTTTCAGGAATTGCAGGATTTGAATTTTTCTTGCTGCATTGGCGGTATTCCGGATATTTCCGAAACGCTGAAGTCCGCCTATTTTACGCCATTGCAATTGCGGAATTTCAACAGTTCGGGAATTTTATATGGCTGCATTGCCGGAATGGATGCCTGGAAAGACGCCGGATTTACCATTGACGCGAGCAGTGAACTGGATTTTGACAGCGGGACCATTTTTGGCACGGGAACATCGGGTGTTGATAAATTTCGCGAAGCCATTTATCAATTGGATGCCAAAAATGTAAAACGACTGGGCAGCACCGTGGTGGTGCAAACTATGGCAAGCGGCATTAGCGCTTATCTTGGCGGCATTTTAGGCTTGGGAAATCAGGTTACCACAAATTCATCGGCCTGCACCACGGGAACAGAAGCCATTTTAATGGGCTACGAACGCATTAAAGCAGGAAACGCAAAACGCATGCTGGTGGGCAGTTGCAGCGACAACGGCCCTTATATTTGGGGCGGTTTTGACGCGATGCGCGTGATGACTTACAAACACAACGATTCGCCCGAAAAAGGTTCGCGACCTATGAGCGCAACGGCCTCGGGGTTTGTTCCCGGAAGCGGCGCAGGCGCCATGGTTTTGGAAAGTTTGGAAAGTGCCGAGGAAAGAGGCGCCACCATTTACGCCGAAATTTTGGGTGGTGCGGTTAATTCGGGCGGACAAAGGAATGGCGGAACACTTACGGCTCCAAACCCTGTTGCCGTGCAACATTGCATTACTTCGGCCATTGAAAATTCGGGGATTAACGCTGATGAAATTGATGCCATTAACGGACATTTAACAGCAACATCAAAAGATGCGTTGGAAATTGAAAATTGGGCTACTGCTTTAGGACGAAAAGGACCCGATTTTCCTTATGTCAATTCGTTAAAATCGATGGTGGGACATTGTTTGGCAGCCGCAGGATCCATAGAAAGCGTCGCCGTAATTTTACAGCTAAAAGAAGGATTCCTTTTTCCAAACATCAATTGCGAAGATGTGGATCCAACGATTTTGGCGATTATTGATGAAGAAAAAATACCAAAAAAACTAATAAACAGCCCGTTAAACATCATCGCCAAAGCAAGTTTTGGTTTTGGCGACGTAAACGGCTGTGTCATTTTTAAAAAATACAACCACTAAAAATATGGAAAAAGAGGCCTTAATTACCGCGTTAAAAAAAATAGTGAAACCTTATATTCAGGATGAGGAAGCGTTTGAAAATTTGTCTGAAAACACCGATTTCATCAAAGACCTTAAAATTAATTCGGCCAATTTGGTGGATGTTATTTTGGATGTTGAAGATACATTCGACATTATTGTTGACAATGAGTCCATGGAAAAAATGTTAACGGTAAAAGCGGCGCTTGAAATTATAACAACCAAACTAAGCGAAAAATAAATGATTGGAAATGATCTTGTCGATTTAAAACTGGCCACCAAACAAAGCAATTGGCAGCGGAAAGGTTTTTTGGACAAGCTTTTTACGCCCAAGGAACAAGGATATATTTTAAATTCAAACAATCCGTTTGAAACCGTTTGGTTATTATGGAGTATGAAAGAAAGCGCCTATAAAGCGTTTCTTCAAACACATGGTAATCGATTTTTTGCGCCTAAAAAATTGGCGTGTCATTTAATTTCAAAAAATACTGGAACCGTTTTAATAAATAATGTGTTGTTTTTTACAGAATCAGAAATTGGTGATGCATTTATTTATACGGTGGCATTCACTAAAAATCAAGATAACAATTTTTTAAGCGATTGTTTTGAATTTGATCAACCGGATTTTGAAACCCAACACAGTCAAACTTATCAAAAAGTTTTAACGGCTTTTGCCTACAAATTAAAACTTCCGGTTGCACAATTGAAAATCAAAAAAAACATCCAGGGCGTTCCGCAACTTTTCTTGGGTGAAATGTTGCTGAAAAACTCATTCTCTTTAACTCACCACGGACAGTTTGGCGCTTTTACCATAGCATTTTAAAATCATCCAAAAAATTATTAATATGGATGCGCAATGATGTTTTTGTTGCGCTTTTTCGAAAAGAAGTTTTTTTGTTATTAGTTTTTTTTAGAAAATACTATTATGAAAGCACCAATACCACGATAAAATTTCCAACGAGATCTTCGTTTTTTCGCTGTGCATCTATATTTTTTTTAATAGGAATTGCGTCTTTAAACATCAAAAATTAGAATCCGAGCATTGGGTTATCAAAAAAAAATACGTACCTTTTTTTCTGTTATTAAAAATAATTACGCTCCATGGAAACATTTTTTTTTCAGCTTTTGAATTACTTTTTCTTTTCGTTTCATACCGCATTGATACTTTTTAATTTGCTTGGCTGGTTGTTTCCAAAAACTAAGAAACTGCATTTGATAAGTTTGCTGATCACTTTATTTTCTTGGGGAATTATGGGTATTTGGAAAGGCTTCGGGTACTGTTTTCTAACAGATTGGCACTATCAGGTATTGCGAAAATTAGGTGAAAGGGATATGCCAAACAGCTATATTTCCTTTTTAACGGAAAAGTTTACCGGTTGGCTTCCGGATACGGCATTGGTAGATACTTTAACCTTGGTGCTTACATTTTTGGCATTGCTGTGCGCTATTTGGGTAAATTTTTTCGTTAAAAAACGTGAATAAATCCAATGCCGGATGCACAAATATAATTGGCATATTATGTAAACCAGCTAGTTGCCCCTATCGCATCTCGCAGCGCAGTTTGTAATTTAAAAGAGGTGCACGAAGGGAGCACGGATTATCTGATGTTAACATATCCCGCAAAAAAATCACTCCTTTTTTGTTGATGATTTTAGGGTTTCCTCCTTAAATAAAACCCATTTCCTTCGCTTTTATAATCAGTTCTCGATCTTCACAATCCTCAACATTAAACATTTCTTTAAGTTGCCTTTTTCTTCTTTCAATTCCGGCAATTGACATAGGCAGAACATCAGGAAGATCTTTCATTTTAGTGCCAATAGACAATTCATGTAATAATTGTCTGTCGATTTTGTCCAGTAAATAGTCGCTTGAGATTTGTTTGCGCAGCAATTTTATCACCGATTTACTGTAATATGGCGGGTCGAAAATTACGGTCTTAATCGCTTCAACCAATTCTTCGGTATCTATATCATTTTTGATCAAAAATCCATCAGGATTTACGTTTTTCAATATATTTTGAACCCTGTAATTGTCATTAAAAGTTGTTGAAATAATTATTTTTGCATTGGGCAGCAGTTGGTTAATTTCTACGCCAATATCTTCCCCCGATAAAATTTCTCCATCCGAAGAAGGAGGTAATTTGATGTCTAAAAAAATAATGTCAAAGCCATCCGATTTTGAGGCAATCGCTATTTTTTTAAGCGCAATGTCAGAATTTTCTGCAGTTTCAATTTTAAAAGCTGTGTTTTCAATAGATAAACCGGCATTCATTAATGCCATTTTATAGACTTCCAATATTATTGGATGATCATCAATTAATAAAACTTTATATACTTTTTTCATAATTATCAGGTTCAATAGGAACAAATATACTTATTGTTGTGCCCTTATCCTTAACAGATTTAATATTAAAATTACCGTTAAGTTTGGAGACTCTGGATCTCATATTTTTTAAGCCAATGCCAGCGGCACTTTTACTGTTGGCATTAAAACCAACCCCATCATCAATAATATAAAGGTAAACGCTGCCATCAATTAAATCAAATGCTATTTTAACGTTCTTTGCTTTTGAATATTTATTGATATTTTGGATAGCCTCTTGAATTATTCTGTAAAAATTGATTTTTATTTTGTTGCCAATGCTGTCCCAAGCAGCCTTATTGTTTATGATTTTATATTTAAAGTTGCTTATTTTGCTTTGCGTTTCCAGTAAGTTTTCCACAATTTTTATGAAATCGGTTTGTGAAGACAGTATTTCATTCTTTAATTCATGGGAAATTGTCCTTATTTCTTTCTCAATATTTTGCAATTCATCCACATAAAGTTTATGCTTTGCAACAGTCTCATTGTCGCCTTTAATATTTAAAAATCCCAACGCAAGCCTGGTTCCGAAAATTTTGCCCAAAACGCCGTCATGCAAATCTTCCGATATTCTTTGACGCTCTTTTAATCGCCCTTCTTCCAAAGAAGATTGTTGCTTTAACATT
>JAUSOJ010000029.1 GCA_030656195.1 Lutibacter sp. | reverse complement strand
TTTATCATCAAAGAAATCAATTTTGATGCCGACGGCGAGCATCATACTTATTATGAAAAAGTAAAATGTTTGGATTTATATAAAATTAATTCCTATGTAAATTCTGTAGGTTTTAAAATTAAACATACTTTTGGCGATTATCAGCTAGAAAAATTTAATGAAGAAACTTCCGACCGTTTAATTTTAGTATTAGAATGAGCTATATAGCACTTATTGCCTCCGTATTGGTTGGTATTGTTATTGTTTTCGGATTAAAACCCAGTTTTAAGACCGTACAATTATTGTTAGCATTTAGTGGTGCTTACTTATTGTCTATCACTATTTTACATTTACTTCCGGAAGTTTATATTGAAGAAAACGCAAACATTGGTTTATTTATCCTTTTGGGATTGTTGTTACAGCTTGTTTTAGATTTTTTCTCTAAAGGTGCCGAACACGGCCATATCCATGTTGAAAAAGACATTGTTTTTCCATGGGCATTGTTCATCAGTTTAAACATACATGCTTTTTTGGAAGGAATTCCTTTGGCACATAGCCACCGTCATGAATATTTATTATGGGCAATAGTGATTCACAATATTCCAATTTCAATAATATTGGGAACTTTTTTTGTAAGCTCAAATATTTCTAAAAAGAATGCTGTGCTGTTCTTGGTGCTTTTTTCTTTAATGACACCTTTAGGTAGTTTGGCCGGAGAATATGTCCAAATTTTTACGCATTATAAAACAGAGATTACGGCCATTATAATAGGTATCTTTTTACATATTTCAACCATTATTTTGTTTGAAACATCAAAAGACCACAGGTTTAATCTTTTAAAATTTGTTGCGATACTGGTTGGTATGGTGGTTGCTTATTTGGCTTAAATTTTAATTAGCGACCTGGCTCATAAATTTTATCCGCATTAAGCGCAATTCTTCTTCATCATAATCACCGTCAAATTCGTCTAACGCATCTTGTATTCTGTCGCTTTTTGATTCCATATAGTAATTAAAAATCTCTTCTTGCTGGTCTTCATCCAATAAATCATCAATATGGTAATCGATATTTAATTTAGTGCCGCTGTAAACAATGCCCTGCATTTCTTCAATTAACTCATTAAAACTGGAATGTATGGCCTGTAGGACAGGCTATACAGGGGAAGATGGATTTGAACTCCTGATAGAATCTAAGTTCGCTCCGGCATTATGGAAATCACTATTGAATTCGGGAGGTG
>JAUSOJ010000016.1 GCA_030656195.1 Lutibacter sp. | reverse complement strand
AATCACTTTAAACGTAATTGGTTTTAATAATTTACGGGATAACAGTAACGAACGTAATAGGTTTATTGGAAATGTTTGGGGGGAACTTGAAATTATTAAAGGGTTGAAATATACTATAAGAGCAAGCGCCGACCAATTAGACTGGCAAACGAAATTTTTTAATCCGCCAAGTGATTTAGGTTGGTATTACCTTACCACTAATGAAGAATCGGAATTAGATCTTACAAGCGGTAACGAAACAAGAACCATTGTTGATAATATACTTAACTATTCCTTTGATGTTGAAAAACACAAGTTTGATGTTTTAGTAGGTTGGGTTCAAGAAAGATTTGATCATAAAAATCATATTTCAAGAGGTGTAGGTTTTGAACCGGGAGAAATTAGCCACATAGAATATGCCGATGACATTTCAGCAAGAGAATATGAAAGCACCATTACATCACTATCATACATCAGCAGATTAAATTATTCTTATGATGATCGTTATTTGTTAACGGCTAATTTCAGACGAGACAGATCTTCTTTATTCCCTGCTGAAAACAATACAGGGGATTACTTTTCTGTATCAGGAGCTTGGAAAGTTAACAACGAAAGTTTTATAACGCTCCCAAAATATATGAATACCTTGAAAATACGGGGTGGATATGGTCAATTAGGAAACAATACCATCGCAAATTATGGTTATACAGGAACTGTTAACGGTTTTGCAAGCTATGTATTTGGAAATACTTTGGCGCCGGGAACAACGGCAGTTACCTTAAAAGACCCTAATATTAAATGGGAAGATACAGAAACCATAAATGCAGCAGTAGAATTGGGATTGTTCGAAAATAAATTAGAATTTACCGCTGAGTATTTTGAAAAAAAATCTACAAATCTTTTAGCTGCAGTGCCGCTTCCTTTTTCAACAGGTTCTTTTCCTGCGAGTATTATTACCAATGCTGCATCAGTAAAAAACAACGGTCTTGAATTTACTGTTTCTTACAACAATGAATACAGGGACTTTAAATACAACGTTTCTGCTAACCTAGGAACGCTTAAAAATGAAGTGTTAAAAATAGGTTTAGATGGAAATCCAATTTATGGAGCCGGATCTAAAACTGAAGTAGGAAGATCTATTGGTGAAATTTATGTTTATGAAGTGGAAGGTATTTTTCAAAATCAGGCAGAAATTGCTGCGCACGCATTTCAATCTTCAGCAGCGCCTGGCGATATAAAATTCAGAGATTTAAATGACGACGGACTTATTACAGATGCTGACAGAAGTTTTCAAGGAGTTGCAATCCCAAAATACAGTTTCGGATTAAACTTTAGCAGCTCATACAAAAACTGGGATTTCTCATTTTTCTGGCAAGGTAGCGGTGGCAATAAGGTGCTTAACGGAACTTATCAAAACTTAATGTTGGGAGATTACGTAAATCACCATACAGATATGTTAGATTACTGGACACCTCAAAATACCGACACAAATATTCCTAGACCAGTAATTGGTGACCCTAACGGAAATAACAGATTGTCAAGTCGTTTTATTGAAAATGGAGATTTTATAAAACTTCAAAACATTGAACTTGGCTTTAACGTTCCTTTAAAAGACACTAAAATTGTACAAAGAGCAAGAGTTTATGCTTCTGGACAAAATGTGCTTACAATTAGCAAATACAAAGGATATGACCCAGACTTTAACAACGGAGGTTTGTTTTCCAGAGGATTTGATTATGGATCTTTCCCAAATCCAAGAGGATTTATGTTCGGAGTAGAGGTTGATTTTTAATCATGCGATAAATAAATTTAAAAATATAAAAAAATGAAATACACTAAATTATATTATCTACTTGTTTTTCTTTCAATAACACTTGTAACTGTGAGTTGTGTGAAAGAGGCAGATTTAACCCAAGTTGATCCAAACGTAGAAACTGAAGGGTCATTTTGGAAAACGGATGAAGATGCCCTTAAAGGTGTAAATGCCGTTTATGGAAGTTTATTGACCGACGGAACTTATATGAGAAGCACACCTTTATTATTAGACCTTAAAGGCGATGATTGCAGAAGCCAAAGTCCGTGGGGCTCTATGTTTAATGTTGGTCGCTTTAACTCAAGTGTTTCAGATGCAGCCATTTATGGGTGGGCTTATGAAACCTATTATCAAGGTGTTAACCGTGCCAATCAGGTTTTAGATAATGTGCCAAACATAGCAATGGACGATGCGTTGAAAAATAGAATTCTTGGACAAGCCTATTTTTTAAGAGGATTGTATTTATTTCATGCAGTAAACATGTTTAGCAGTGTTCCGTTACCTGTTAGCAATAATCAAATATACCACCCGCAAAAATCTAATCAAGAAGGGTGGGCCCAGGTTATTTCTGATTTCAAAACTGCGTCAGATTTACTTCCTGTATCTTATACAAGTGTATCTGGATTAGATGCAGGCCAATTGGGCAGAGCAACAAAAGGTGCGGCTTTGGCTTATTTAGGAAAAGCCTATTTGTTTACCAAAGATTTTCCAAATGCCAGAGATAACTTTAAAAAGGTAATCGACTTAAATGTTTATTCATTGGTGCCTAATTATCGAGATAATTTTACGGCTGTCAATGAAAATAATTCCGAATCGGTATTTGAAGTGCAATTTAGCAGAGATGCAGGTGGTGTTGATTTAGGTTGGGGCGGCGCTCCGGCTTCAGGATGGGGAAAAACATCTGCAAGAGCAATTACTTACGGACCAAGAGGTTTTGGTTGGACAGACGTTCAGCCAACCAGATCATTATTTAACGATTTCCAAATTGAAAAAACTGTGACCAATCAGGTAGACCCTCGTTTAGATGCAACCATGTTTTATAACAAACCGGGAGGAATGATGTTGTATGGTCAAAATTTTGCAACATTTTATGGAGGCAATTCAGGTGATTTAAATGATTTATTTTGTAGAAAATACCAAAATTCAGATGGTGGACAACCAAATGAATTTGACTGGAGATCCGGAATTAATGAACGTATTATGCGTTACGCAGATGTATTGATGATGTATGCCGAAAGTTTAAATGAAACTGGAGCAACTGCATTGGCCTACCAATATATTCAAGCCGTTAGAAGCCGTGTAAACTTGCCAGATTTAGCAATTGTAAAACCAGGAATGACGCAAGCGCAAATGAGAGATCAAATAGCGCATGAAAGGCTGTTGGAATTTGCTTTGGAAGGTCACCGTTTTGATGACATTCGCAGATGGGGATGGTTAAATGATGCGTCAAAATTAACTTGGTTAAAATCAAGAGATGCCGAATATGACACTTATAAACCAGGCAGAGAATTTTTCCCAATTCCTCAACTGGAAATGGATAACAACCCCGGTACAGTTCAAAATTTTGGGTATTAAAAAATATTGTTAATTAATTTGAGTTTTTTTATTGATTATGTGGCAGGCATAAGGCTTGCCACATAATTTTAAATTTTAAATAGTATGATAAACTTAAAACAATCAATTTCAATAGTATTATTTGTTTTCATCTTAGGAATTCAAAGTGGAAATTCACAAAATAATGCTACAGTGCTTACGCTTAAAAATGACAAATCAGCGCCTGTAATAAGCAAACATATCTATGGCCATTTCGCAGAACATTTAGGACGATGTATTTACGATGGTTTTTATGTTGGAGAAAATAGCGTTATTCCGAACACCAATGGCGTTCGCAATGACATTATTGCAGCTTTAAAGGAATTGAAAATTCCAAATTTAAGATGGCCGGGAGGTTGTTTTGCAGATACATACCATTGGAAAGACGGTATTGGTCCTAAAGAAGACAGGCCTTCCATGGTAAACAGATGGTGGGGTGGCGTTGTTGAAGACAATAGTTTTGGCACCCATGATTTTTTAGAATTATGTGAAGTATTGGGCACAGAACCATACTTAGCAGCAAATGTTGGAAGCAGTACGGTACAAGAATTTACTGAATATGTTGAATATGTTGGACATAAAGGAGGCAGTCCGATGGCCGATTTAAGAAATGAAAATGGAAGAGAAAAACCTTGGAATGTAACCTATTGGGGTGTTGGTAATGAAATGTGGGGCTGCGGTGGCAATATGACGCCAGAATATTATGCAAATATCTACAGACAATATGCAACGTTCATGACCGATTGGACCAACAGCGACAAACTTTTTAGAATTGCTTCTGGTGCAAACGTTGCCGATTATCATTGGACAGAAGTTTTAATGCGCGACATTCCTAAAAATTTAATTGAAGGCGTTGCCTTGCATTCCTATTCATTTGTGAAATGGGAGAAAAAAGGGTCTTCAACCAAGTTTAATGAAGAACAATATTTTGCTACGATGAAAACAGCATTAAGAATGGAAGAATTGGTAAACAAACATTCTGATATTATGGATAAATATGATCCAGAAAACAAAGTGGCATTGATTGTTGATGAATGGGGAGGATGGTATGATGTAGAAGAAGGAACAAATCCCGGATTTTTATACCAACAAAACACAATGAGAGACGCCATGATTGCAGGCACAACCTTAAATATTTTTAACAATCACAGCAAAAGGGTGAAAATGGCCAATCTTGCGCAAACTGTAAATGTGTTACAGGCAGTTATTTTAACTGAAGGCGATAAAATGTTGTTGACACCAACCTATCATGTAATGAAAATGTACAATGTGCATCATGATGCGCAGCTTTTGCCAATTTCATTTGAAGGTCCTGCATATACTTATGGAGGCGAAACACTTCCTGCATTGTCAGTTTCAGCATCAAAAGACAAAAACGGACTGGTTCATGTTTCTTTGGTAAATATTGATTCAAAAAAAGAAAATAAA
This sequence comes from Lutibacter sp., assembly GCA_030656195.1. Taxonomy (GTDB): domain Bacteria; phylum Bacteroidota; class Bacteroidia; order Flavobacteriales; family Flavobacteriaceae; genus Lutibacter. The sequence goes on along the minus strand of JAUSOJ010000016.1, from coordinate 35,478 downwards.
GTTGAAATTGATCTAAAAGAACTTGGAATTGGAAAATTTACGGGTACCATTTTAACTTCAGCAAAAGTAGAAGACCACAATACATTTAACAATCCGAAAAACATTGTTCCAAAGGAATTTAAAAACTTTAAAGTTAAAAAGAATACCGTTGAAATAACAATCCCTCCGTTTTCTGTAATCGTATTGGAAGGAAAATAAAACCCCATAGACCAATGAAAAAGTCGAATCTTATTTTTAAATTTTTATCAATTAGTATCATTTTTTTATTGGTATTTTCAATAAATAGTTGCGCTGGTGATGACAACCTGCAACCGAATCCTGATCCTGATCCTGATCCGATTGTGGTTGTGCCAAATACATTTCCCGGACCAACTTATGCCGATAATTATACGGCTATTTCCTCTTGGCAAGATCGTTCAAAATGGAATCTGGCAAACGTGCATGACCCTACAGTTGAAAAGTGCGGTGAATATTATTATATGTACCAAACAGATGCTTCCTATGGAAATGCACATGAAGGATATGGGCATTTCCCATACAGGCGTTCTAAAGATTTGGTAACCTGGGAATATATGGGTTCAGCTATGACCAAAGCGCCTGAATGGGTAAAAGATTCCTTAAATAACAAAAGGGCACGAATGATTCCCGCTTTACCGCCAATTGAAAATCCAAATTATGGTTTTTGGGCGCCTCACATTAAAAAAGTGGGCAACAAATACAGAATGTATTACAGCATTGTGGTGACAAATCCAATTGTTGGAACAGACACCAACACTTCTTGGTCGGAAAGGGCATTTATCGGTCTGGCGGAATCTGATGATTTGGCTACCAATGTTTGGGTAGATAAAGGAATGGTGGTTTGCTCTGAACCGGACGGCGTAAAAAGTTATTTGAGAAATGGAGGCAACGATTGGAGTGCTTATTTTAAATTCAATGCTATCGATCCTAGTTTTATTGCAACACCGAATGGAGAAGAATATTTAATTTATGGTTCTTGGCATAGCGGCATAGCAGCTTTAAAATTGAATCCGGCAACAGGAAAACCATACAAACTTGAAAACATTTCCGATTATGGTGTTCGCATTGCCGGTCGTGGAGCAGTAAACACAAACCGTTGGCAGGCTTTGGAAGGCCCGGAAATTATTTTTAATGAAGATACCGGATATTATTATTTGTTTTTGGCTTATGATGAATTGTCCGTTGCCTACAATACCCGCGTTGTGAGATCTAGAGATATTTTAGGGCCTTATGTTGGTATTGATGGAGGAAATGTGACTTTTGGCGCAGAATCTTGGCCAATGCTAACACATCCATTTGGTTTTAAAAATCATACCGGCTGGGTTGGTTTTGCGCATTGTTCGGTATTTCAAAATCCCGATTCAAAAGAGTGGTTTTATGCCTCTCAGGCCAGGCTTCCAGAAAATGTCCCGGGAATTAATGCCTCAAATGCAGTCATGATGGGTCATGTTCGCAGCATTCAATGGACTGAAGATGGCTGGCCAACAATTGCGCCTGAACGTTATGCGGCAGTGCCTAAAACAACCATCACAGCAGCTTCATTTGTTGGGACTTGGGAGCAAATCACGATGAATTATCAATACAAAACCATTCAAAAATCGGTCAATGTGACTTTGACTTCCGACGGAAAAGTGTCGGGAGGCGTAACAGGAACTTGGGCGTACGACAGTGGAAAAGGAATACTTACCCTGAACGGAAACAAATGCAATGTGGCCGATGCCTGGGATTGGGAAGCATCACCAAGAAAAGTTACCTTAACATATTCAGGTTTCACACCAAATGGTCAGCCTATTTGGGCCAAGAAATTATATTAATAATTGCTTTTTCAGTTTATAGGGTATTCGAAAAAAAAACATATACTTTATGAATTGACAAAGTTGAATAACGCTTTAATAAGAACTAAAATGAAAAACACTTTTTTAACCCTGTTATTTATTGCCATTATAACATCCTGTAATCCAAAGAAAACAGACGAGGCTTCAACAGTTGAAAAAACTGAAAATATTCAAAAAGAAGTAAAAATTAACAACCCTGTCATAAAAGACAAGTTTACCGCTGATCCTGCCGCAATTGTTTATAACGATAAAGTTTATTTGTATGCGGGTCACGACGAAGCGCCTGACGATTTTAATTTTTACAGAATGAATGAATGGCTGGTGTATTCCTCAGCCGATATGGTTACTTGGGAAGAACATCCCGTTCCGCTAAAAGTTTCTGATTTTGCTTGGGCAAGCAATGACGCTTGGGCTGCCCAAGTAATTGAACGCAACGGTAAATTTTATTGGTATGTAACTGTTTCTCACGCAACTATTGACGGAAAAGCGATAGGTGTTGCGGTTTCCGACAGTCCAATCGGACCGTTTAAAGACGCCTTAGGGAAAGCAATTGTCACCAATGATATGACCAAACAAACGGCCATTAGCTGGGATGATATTGATCCGTCTGTGTATATTGATGATGACGGACAAGCTTATTTGTTTTGGGGGAATACCATTTGTTATTACGCAAAACTAAAAGAAAATATGATTGAATTGGATGGGCCCATCATGACCATCGAATTGCCAAATTTTACGGAAGCACCTTGGATTCATAAAAAAGGAGATTGGTATTATTTATCCTTTGCTTATCAATTTCCTGAAAAAACCGCTTATGCAATGAGCAAATCCATCAATGGACCATGGGAATTCAAAGGGATTTTAAATGAAGTGGCTGGAAATAGCAATACAAACCATCAGGCTATTATTGAGTTTAAAGGAAAAGATTATTTCATATATCACAATGGAAGTATTCAACCAAATGGCGGTAGTTTTAGACGTTCAGTTTGTATAGATGAACTTAACTATAATGACGATGGAACAATGCAACGAATAGTAATGACTTCAGAAGGAATCCAATAATTATATTATGAAAAGCAATAAAAAATTTCAACAACTAATTGGTAGTTTAGCCATATTAGTTTCAGTTTTAAGCACTACAATTTCTTGTGCTCAAATTAGGCCAATTACACACGATCCCGTAGTGGCTAAACAAGGAGATACTTATTACTTATTCTGTACAGGGCCCGGAATTACAATCTTTACTTCAACAGATTTAAAAACTTGGAAACAATCAGATCCTGTTTTTGCTAAATTTCCAGAATGGGCTTTAGATGTGGCTCCAGAATTTAATGGGCATATTTGGGCCCCTGATATCTCATTTCACAACAATACATATTACCTATATTATTCTGTTTCAGCATTTGGAAAAAATACGTCAGCAATTGGTTTGACAACAAATAAAACATTAAATCCAAATGATGAAAATTACAAATGGGAAGATCAAGGAATTGTCATTCAGTCAGTGCCAAATAGAGATATGTGGAACGCAATTGATCCTAATTTAATTTTCGATGAAAATAACACCCCTTGGTTAGCATTTGGTTCTTTTTGGAGCGGATTAAAAATGGTAAAATTAAATGCCAATTTGAAAGAGGTAGCGAAACCAGAAGAATGGACAACCATTGCGAAACGTGACAGAGATAATTATTTAGAAGATTCAAATGCAGGAAATGCAGCTTTAGAAGGGCCTTTTATCTTTAAAAAGGGCGATTATTACTATCAGTTTTTGTCATGGGATTATTGTTGTCGTGGTGAAGACAGCACCTATAAATTAGTGGTTGGTCGCTCAAAATCAGTGACAGGGCCATACCTTGATAAAGTCGGAAAAGAACTTAATAAAGGTGGTGGATTTTTAGTGATTGAAGGCAATAAAAATTGGTATGGCGTTGGTCATAATAGTGTGTTTACCTTTGATGGTAAAGACTATACTTTTATGCACGGATATGATGCCAATGATAAAGCATTGCCAAAATTAATTGTAAAAGAAATAACCTGGGTAGATGGTTGGCCAACTGTAAAACCAATGGATTAAAAATGAAATTATCAAAACACATATTAATTTTAGCGAAAGCAATTTGCAAAACAGACGAAAAAATATGAAAAAAGACACAGTTTTGGTTTTGTTATTTTTCTTGCTTACAATATATAGTTTTGGACAAATTGAGAAAATTAAAATAATAGACAATGGGGGTAGTGGTCCTTATAAAGCTATTGCAGCATCAGAAAAAACACTGCCCAATTTTGTTGTATATCGCCCCTATGATATCAAACTAGCAACCAAAACCGAGGGTGAATTACCCATTTTGATATGGGCGAATGGTGGATGTATGAATTCTTCTATTCATCATGAAAGGTTGTTAACTGAAGTTGCTTCTAGAGGATATATTGTTATAGCCATTGGTGAATTGCAAATGACCGTAGAAGAACGAGTTCATGAACCTACTGCCAATAAAAAGCTTTTGGAGGGAATTGATTGGATTTCGGAACAGGCGAATAATAAAAACAGTGATTATTATCAAATGGTAGATTTGGATAAAATAGCTTCTTGTGGAATGTCTTGCGGTGGAGCTCAAGTGATGGCCATTGCTGATGACAGTCGTGTAAAAACAAACATGATGTTTAATTCTGGTATGGGCGACATGACCATGGCAGGAGCCAACAAAGAATCTTTAAATTCATTGCATGGCAGTATAATTTATATTGTTGGAGGTGAAACAGATATTGCATATAACAATGCGCTTTTAGATTTTGAAAGAATTAACGACGTTCCAATTGCTTTTGCAAATTTGATTGACGGTGGACATGGAGGAACTTTTGATCAGGAGTTTGGAGGTTCATTTGCTCGTATCACGCTTGATTGGCTTGACTGGCAGTTTAAAAATAAAAATGAAATTTCTACGGTCTTTTTGAAATCTGAATTAGGTTCTTACCCAGGATGGACCATGAAAACCAAGAACTTTTCTTCTTCGATTTTTTGGGAGCGTTCAATTTCTCAGGAATATATTGCGCCTGATTTAGAGTTTACATGCGAATTGAAAGTAACAATAGACCAGCCGATTAAATTGGGAGAAACGGTTCAAGGGGAAAGAGTCATCATCCCAATATCTGGCGGAACATTTGAAGGGCCCAAATTAAAAGGCAGTGTACTTAAAGGTGGTGCAGACTATCAATATATAAGCAGAAATGGAGAACGGACTGAATTAGATGCAGTATACACCATCAAAACGGATGACAATGTGTTGATTCAAGTCCGCAATGTTGGTTTGCTTTATATTCCTAAGGATAGTGAAGTGAGCAGTTCCTTGGGTTCATCAGCTATTTATTTTCGGACAGCCCCTAAATTCGAAGCGCCTATAAACTCCAAATATGATTGGCTAAATAATGCTATTTTTATTTGTAAGCCAGTTGGAAAAATGGATTATGTGTCGATTCAGATATGGAAAGTGCTCTAATTTTTGAACTTAACAATTTGTCAGACGATGTGTTTTGATAAGCTTTAAAAAATATAAAATGAAAAAATTAAATGTTGTATTGCTTTTACTTCTGTTAATTTCTTATGGTTGTAAAACCACTTCGAATCAACAAGTAGGTCTGCCCCAAAGTCTTAATAAAAATGCTGATTTTAAAGAACTTGGAATAAATAGCGGAGGAATAATAAGTTTGGATTCTTTACTGCAATCGTATATCGATAATAAGCAATTAAATTGTGTTACTGCTTTTGTTGCTAAAGGAGGAAATGTAATCTATAGCAAAGCTTTTGGGCTAAAAGATGTTGAGAATAATATTCCAGCAGCAATCGATGATTATTATGTGTTATTTTCTCAAACCAAAGCCATTACTACCGTTGCATTTATGACACTTGTTGATAAAGGATTGGTAGCGGTTGATGACCCTGTGTCCAAATATTTCCCTGAAATTCCTAACCAAGTGGTTACTAAAGTGAATGAGGATGGTACTTATGAAACCCGTCTGGTCAAAACACCAATGACCTTTGCTCACCTGATGTCACATACATCTGGATTAAATGCCGGATTGGTGGGTGAAATTCGCCGTAAAAATGGAGAAAAAAATAGTGCTCCAGCGGGATTTGGAGGCGTCTTACCCGACAACATACCTAATGGACAACGTAGTTTTGGAGGGAATTCAGAGTCTAACTATCTATCAGAAGAGATGTTAGACTTGGTAAAATACCCGCTCGGTTTTGACCCCGGTTCAGAGTGGAATTACCACGTAAGCACTAATATGTTAGGGTATATGATTGAGCGGATATCGGGAAAACCTTTACAAGAATATGTTAAAGAAACCATATTTGAACCTTTGGGCATGAAAGATACAAACTGGTATTTTACGACTGATTATTTAACACGATTTGTAAAACCATATAGCGCTGTTGATGGCAAGTTAGATACAGGTTCAACCATGTATGCTGAAGCTGCGGTTAGCAGTAAACAAACCTATGCTGAAGCTGCCATTGGATTAAATGGTCCCATTGAGGATTATGCCAAGTTTTGTCAGATGTTATTGAATAATGGTGAATTTAATGGAAACCGTATCCTTAAACCTGAAACAGTTATTCAAATGACCACTGTAAATCGTTTGCCAGAAGTAAATTCTGGAGGAAAAGGTTTTCAGTTCGGATTGGGATTTCAACTTGCAAATGAGCAAAATAAGCATATCAAAGCTGTTTCAAATTCAGCTTTTTCATGGGGCGGTATGTTAGGTACGGAATATATTATTGACCCTGAAAATGATTTAATTGTTCTTTTTTATATCAATATGTTTAAAAGAGACCCCTTGTATACTGAATATTTAGAGAAAGTATATGATTTAATAAACATTCAAATTAATTAATAGTTATTAAAAAATACATAATTTGAGGAAATTCATTTAATTTAATAAATAAGGTTGGAAAAAAGGCGGAAGTTAAATTAACCAAACAAATTATTGGTAAAGAAAAAACCTTGTCAATAGGCGTTGCAACAACAAATATTTTCACTTATAAAATATTTTAAAAACAAAGATTACAAAATGAGATTTACAAAAAAGCTGGTGCTATTTTTTACAATATCAACAATAATTGTTGGATGTAATCCCGTTGAAAAGCACCAAGATTCAATCAATAAGCAACAAATAGGGTATACCATTACGCCTGTTGATATTAAGAACGTAAAGTTAACCGATGAGTTTTGGTTGCCCATCATAAAAAGGGTTCAGGAAAAAACCATTGAATATGCCATCAAAAAGTGTGAAGAAGAAGGCCGTTTGGACAACTTTTTAATTGCGGGAAAACAAAAAGAAGGAACTGTTAAAGGACAAATGCCTTTTGATGACACGGATATTTATAAAATTATAGAAGGCGCTTCGTATTCATTAATTAGCGCGCCAAATCCAACCCTCGATAAATTGTTGGATTCATTAATTGGCATAGTAAAAGTTGGCCAGGAGAAAGATGGCTATTTAACAACTTGGCGTACCATTAACCCGGCAAAACCGCCTGCGCCTTGGGTAAAAGTGGTTGAAGGAAAACGTTGGGAATCCTTATTTATGAGCCATGAATTATACAATGCAGGCCATTTGTATGAAGCCGCTGCAGCGCATTATCGTGCAACAGAAAAAAGAAATTTTTTGGACATCGCTCTAAAAAATGCGGAATTAATGATAGCGACTTTTGGCGAAGGCGAAGGGAAAATTCACGGCGTTCCCGGACATCAAATTATTGAAACCGGACTGATTCAACTGTATCAAATCACCAATAAAGAAGCCTATTTAACCCTCTCAAAATACTTTTTGGACAATAGGGGAAATCCTGAAAATCACGAATTATTTGGACCGTATTCACAAGACCATATTTCTGTGGTTGATCAGGATGAGGTTGTTGGACACGCGGTAAGGGCTGTTTATATGTATGCTGCAATGACGGATATTGCTGCCATTAAAAAAGACACTTCCTATGAAAAAGCAGTCAATAAGTTATGGGAAAATATGGTGTATAAAAAAATGTACATCACAGGCGGCATAGGCTCAAGACACGATGGTGAAGCCTTTGGCGAAAACTATGAATTGCCGAATTTAACGGCGTACAATGAAACTTGCGCAGCCATTGGAAGCGTTTATTGGAATCACAGATTGCATAATTTATATGGAAATTCTAAATATTTTGATGTGATTGAACGCACATTATACAACGGATTGATTTCGGGTTTGTCTTTAGACGGCGAGAAATTTTTCTACCCAAATGCCTTGGAATCGGATGGCGTTTATACATTTAACCGTGGAGAATGTACGCGCCAATCTTGGTTCGATTGTTCTTGTTGCCCAACAAATTTAATACGATTTATCCCTTCAATTCCGGGATTGATGTACTCTAAATCAAAAAACACGGTGTATGTAAATTTATATGCATCCAATGAAGCCTTGGTAGCAATTGAAAACAACAGCATTGATTTTTCACAAAAAACCGATTATCCATGGAACGGTAAAGTATCCATAACTGTCAATCCTCAAAAAAACGCTGAATTTACTATAAAACTGCGCGTTCCTGGTTGGGCAATAAATCAGGTTTTACCTGGCGATTTATACAGTTATGCAACAAAATCAACATCAAAAAATTCAGTGACCGTCAATGGCGAATCATTTGAAAATATAGGAGATGATGGATTTATTGCCATTACCAGAAATTGGAAGAAAAATGACAAAATTGAATTGGATTTTCCTATGGAAGTGAAAGAAGTGCTTACAAATGAAATAGTATTGGAAAATAAAGGAAAGGTAGCGCTTGAATATGGGCCTATAGTTTATGCAGTGGAAGAGATCGACAACAAAAACGGGTATGATAAAATTGTGATTTTTGATACCGATGTTTTTGAAGTTAAAAAAGAAGCCAATCTTTTGGGTGGCGTTAACACCATCAATAATGAAAAGCTGAAAGCCGTACCATACTATGCTTGGTCGAACAGAGGTATTGGAAAAATGAAAGTTTGGATTCAAGAAAAATCGAAAAACTAAAACAACTAAATAACAGAAGTGATTGACGCTTAACTGTTAAAAATAAAAAACATTTAGAAAAATAAAATATGAAATTTAAAAATCAAAAGTTAAGCATACTTGAAAAAATTGGATATGGGTCAGGTGATGCAGCAGTAAACGTTGTTATCTCTTCAATGTTTTTAATTATTACGTTTTTCTATACCGATGTTTATGGTTTAAAACCCAAAGACATGGCGTTAATGTTTCTTTTAGTCAGGTTTATTGATGCAATAACCGATCCGCTAATGGGCCTTATTACCGATAAATTTACCACAAAATGGGGACGTTACAGACATTATTTTTTGTTTTTGTCCGTTCCTTTTGGGATCTCCGTTTTCTTGACGTTTACAACTCCGGGTTTCGATTATTCAGGTAAATTAATTTACGCTTATGTTACTTATATTTTTGTAACGCTAATGTTTACTGCGGTGACAATTCCTTACATATCCTTGATAGGAGTGTTGACCAGTGATCCAAAAGAACGATTGTCTGCAAACGGTTATAGGCTTTTCTTTGCAAAAATAGCAGCCTTTCTTGTTTCAATTGTAGTTCCTGTTATGGCAGCATCATTAGGTAAAAATGACTTAGCCAAAGGTTATCAGCTTGCAATGGGATTAATGGCACTTATGGGAACACTTCTCTTCTTATTTAGTTTCTTTACAACAAAAGAACGTGTTGAACATGTCGTAGATAAAACACCGTTGTTAGAACAATTCAAACTGCTTTTTAAAAATGGTCAATGGACCCTTTTATTTGGTGTTTGTTTTACTGGAACAGTAGGTTATGTAATTCGTGGTTCTGTAGCTATTTTTTATGCCAAGTATTTTCTTGGAGGTGATGCTAGCGTACAGTCTACTTTTATGGCAACAGGCGTTACTGCAGCAATTTTAGCAATGCCAGTCTCTACATTTATCACTAAACGCTATTGTAAAGTGAAACTCTTTAAATACACACAGCTTGCAGTTGGTGTAATTAGTTTAGTGATGTTCTTTGTCATTAAACCTGGAGATATGCTTTTGGCTTACGTATTGTATTTTATACTGTCCTTTGTGGTTGATTTACATGCACCGGTATTCTGGTCGGCTATTGCAGAAGCAGTTGATTACGGACACGCTGAGTCTGGAAAACGTGTTTCAGGGTTATCTTTTGGAGGAATTTCTTTCGCTCAAAAAGCTGGAATGGGAATAGCTGGGGCAACAGTTGGTTATTTGCTGGACTTTTTTGAATACATTCCAGACAGTATCCAAAGTGAAAAAACATTGCTTGGTCTTGCACTTATGTTAACAATTATTCCTGGGGTATTTCATGTAATTATGGGTTTACTAATGTTCCGCTATAAGATTACTGATGAATATTATGAAACAATAAAAATCAAACTAAAAATATAAAATGGATATAACAGGTAAAAATACGCCAATTGTTGAGCAACGTGCAGATCCGTTTATCTATAAACACGCCGACGGTTATTATTATTTTACGGGTTCAGTTCCGTCATTTGATTCCATCGAACTTCGAAGAGCTGAAACGATAAAAGGACTGCAAAAAGCTGAAATATTTAATGTTTGGCATAAGCATAAAGCAGGACCTATGAGTCAGCATATATGGGCACCGGAATTACATTACCTTGATGAGAAATGGTATATTTATTTTGCAGCCAGTGAGGTTGATGATATATGGAAATTAAGGCCTTATGTGCTTGAATGTAAAGGTCAAGATCCATTAAAAGATGAATGGATTGAGTTAGGGCAGATGCAAGCCGCCGAGGGAGATAATAAATCCTTTATAGATTTTTCGTTAGATGGAACTGTTTTCGAAAATAAAGGGAAGAGATATTTTTGTTGGGCCGAAAAAACAGGCGGACAGTTTGCTGCTTCAAATTTATATTTAGCGGAAATGGAATCGCCGATTAAGTTAAAAACACCGCAATTTATGCTTACAACACCTGATTACGACTGGGAGAGAATTGATTTTTGGGTAAATGAAGGACCGGCAGTTTTAAAAAATAATGGTAAAATTTATATTACATATTCGGCAAGTGCTACAGGCGCATGTTATTGTATGGGTATGATGGAAGCAGATTCAGCATCTGATTTGTTGGATAGAAATTCATGGATAAAATCAAGATATCCTGTATTGGAGACAGATTACGAAAAGAAAATATTTGGGCCAGGGCATAACAGCTTCACTGTAGCAGAAGACGGAACACCTTTATGTATTTATCATGCTAGAGATTACGAAGAAATTGTTGGCGATCCATTATATGATTCAAATAGGCACACAAGAGTTATGGAAGTAAAATTTGATAATAAAGGAAAACCATTATTTGAATTTTATTAAAAATTAATTAGATGAAAAGAGCCATGACAAATTTTGATACAAACAGAAATGATTAATGGCGACTGCATCTGTACCAATAAAAAATAAAATATAAACAGATGAAACGAGCCATAACAAATTTTGATACACACAGAAATGTTTAATGGCGAACAGCATCTGTACCAATAAAAAATAAAATATAAGCAGATGAAACAGTCAGTTTTAAAATACACAATCTTAATCGCTTTAATCATAGGCGGTTTATTCAGTTTTAAAAATATAGGAAATGATGATTTAACTTCAAAAACAACTTCAGCTTCTAATGAAACTTTAGATCTAGTGGTCAGTTTTAAAGACACAGGTATTAAAATTCAGCCAACGATGTACGGGATTTTTTTTGAAGACATCAATTTTGCTGCTGATGGCGGATTGTATGCCGAGATGATTAAAAACAGGTCTTTTGAGTTTGAATTGCCAATGATGGGATGGATTGAGCCAAATAGTAGCCGTCATTCATTGAACAAACAATCGGGAATTGCAACAATTATAACAACTGCTGCAAACACTGCCAATCCAAATTTTAGCAGGGTTTTAGTCAATAATGACAAAGGATATGCGCTCATCAATGAAGGTTTTAGGGGAATGGGCATCAAAAAAGATGCGCGTTACAACCTGTCTTTAAAAGCAGCCAATCATGACGGCGCCATCAAAAAAATCAGGGTACAATTTATCGACAAAGACAACCATGTTTTGGGAGAAACCAGCATTGATCCCAAAGGAACCGATTGGCAAAATTATACAACGCAACTTACCGCTACGCAAACAGAAGCAAAAGCACAGGTAAAAATTACTTTTGAAGGGAATGGAACCATTGATTTGGATATGATTTCTTTATTTCCTGAAGATACTTGGAAAGGAAGAAAAAACGGATTGCGTAAAGATTTAGTGCAACTGTTAGATGATATGAATCCTGGATTTTTGCGTTTTCCTGGCGGATGCATTGTGGAAGGAAGAACACTGGAACAACGCTACCAATGGAAAAAAACCGTAGGCGATCCTGAAAACAGAACAACACTGATCAACAGATGGAATACAGAGTTTAGCCACAAATTGGCACCTGATTATTTTCAAAGTTTCGGACTTGGGTTTTTTGAATATTTCCTGCTATCAGAAGATATGGGCGCAGAACCTTTGCCTATTTTAAGTTGTGGAATAGCCTGTCAATTCAACACGGGTGAATTGGTGCCAATGCACGAATTGGAACCGTATGTTCAAGATGCATTGGATTTGATAGAATTTGCCAACGGTGCATCTGATACGCCTTGGGGTAAAATCAGAACCGAAATGGGTCACCCAAAACCCTTCAATTTAAAATATATCGGAGTAGGAAATGAGCAATGGGGCCCGCAATATATTGAAAGATATAAAGTATTTGAAAAAGCCATTAAGGATAAAGATCCAAACATCATTATAATTTCTGGCAGCGGTCCGTTTCCAGAAGGCGAATATTTTGATTATGGCTGGGAAGAACTTAAAAAATTGAATGTTGAGATTATAGACGAGCATTATTATAAAGACCCAAAGTGGTTTAGGGAAAATGCAACACGATATGACAACTATGATAGAAAAGGCCCTAAAGTATTTGCTGGTGAATATGCTGCCCATCCAAAAGATGTAGCAGATGGCCCGAAGGAAAACAATTGGGAAGCAGCACTTTCTGAAGCTGCTTTTATGACAGGTTTAGAGCGCAATGCGGATATTGTTCATTTAACATCATATGCCCCTTTAATTGCACATATTGACGCATTTCAATGGGCTCCTGATATGATTTGGTTTAACAATTTGGAATCTTATGGCACCCCAAATTATTACGTTCAAAAATTGTTTGCAACCAATAGAGGAACCGATTTAATTGCCATAACAAAAGATGGAAAACCGGTCACCGGTCAAAATGATTTGTTTGCATCAGCGGTAAATGATATCGACAAAAAAGAAGTAATTATCAAATTGGTGAATACTGCAGCCAATGCACAAGATCTTAACATCAATTTAAAAGGGAAGCAATTGGTTTCAAAAGGAGTGGCACTTACCTTAAAAAGCGAAGATTTAGCGGACGAAAACTCTTTTAAATCACCCAAAAACATAAGTCCGAAAGAAAGCGCCGTAAAACTGAAAGGCGGCAATTTACATATTAATATTCCGGCTTATTCTGTGACTGTTTTAATTTTTAAGATAAAATAGCAAGTTTTTAAAACTTTTTAATGAATATAAAATATTGAATTACACGTAAATAATTAAAATAATAAAATATAAGTGTTTTTTATACACTTATTAAATAATTATATTATATTTGTAATTATATTAAAAGATTTTTGAATGAAAAATTATGTTATAGGATTGGATTATGGAACAGATTCTGTTCGGGCAGTTTTGATTGATACAGATAACGGACAAGAATTGTCTTCGGATGTTCATTGGTATCAGCGATGGAAAAATTTAGACTTTTGCAATGCTTCAAAAAATCAATTTCGCCAGCATCCCTTAGATCATATTGAAGGATTGGAAAATACCATAAAAAATGTGGTAAAAAACGGAAATGTAAATCCGTCCCAAATAAAAGCCATTTGCATAGATACCACAGGTTCATCACCAATTCCTGTTTCTGAAAATGGAACACCGTTGGCTTTGGTTAAAGGTTTTGAAACCAATCCAAATGCAATGATGGTGCTTTGGAAAGACCATACTTCTATTAAGGAAGCCAATGAAATTAATGAACTTGCCGTAAGTTGGGGAGGCGTTGATTATACAAAATATGAAGGCGGAATTTATTCTTCTGAATGGTTTTGGGCAAAAATATTGCACATCATAAGAGAAGATGAAGCTGTAAAAAATGCTGCTTTCACTTGGATGGAGCATTGTGATTTAATAACTTATTTATTGATTGAAAATAAAGATTTACAATCATTTAAAAGAAGCAGATGCGCAGCTGGACATAAAGCGATGTGGCATGAAGAATGGAATGGTTTGCCGGCTGAAGAATTTTTAGGCCAGTTGCATCCATATCTTGCGCAACTTCGCGGAAATTTATATGAGGAGACTTATACTTCTGATGTGGTTGCCGGAAATTTAAGTTCGGAATGGGCAACAAAATTAGGGTTAACTACCGACACCGTAATTGCAGTAGGAACTTTTGATGCACACTCAGGAGCCGTTGGCGCCAAAATAGACGAGCATACTTTGGTACGGGTCATGGGAACTTCAACCTGTGATATTATTGTATCTTCAAAAGAAGTTATAGGCTCAAAAACTGTTCGTGGAATTTGCGGACAAGTAGATGGTTCCGTAATTCCTGGATATATTGGACTGGAAGCGGGGCAATCTGCTTTTGGCGATGTATTGGCTTGGTTTAAAGAAATAGTATCCTGGCCAGTAGACAATTTAATACTCAATTCTTCAGTACTTAATGAACTGCAAAAAACTCAGTTGAAAGCAGAAATGGAGGCCAACTTCATTGAAAAATTAAGCGAACAGGCCGAAAAAATCCCATTATCAGAAAGTATTCCTACAGCGCTGGATTGGATTAACGGAAGAAGAACGCCGGATGCCAACCAAGAACTAAAAAGCGCGATTTCAAATTTATCATTAGGCACCAAAGCGCCTCATATTTTTAAAGCGCTTGTAAATGCAATATGCTTTGGGTCTAAAAAAATAGTGGACAGATTTGAGGAGGAAGGCGTAAAAATAAATAGTGTAATAGGCATTGGAGGCGTGGCAAGAAAATCACCTTTTATTATGCAAACCCTTGCCAATGTGTTAAACAAACCTATAAAAGTTGCCGCATCAGATCAGGCGCCGGCACTAGGCGCAGCAGTTTATGCAGCAGTTTCAGCCGGAATTTATGCGGATGTAATTGAAGCCAGCAAAAAAATGGGAAGCGATTTTGAAGCGACCTATTTCCCTGAAATTGATAAAGTGGCCATTTATGAAAAACTGATGAAATCTTATGATGAATTAAGTTTTTTTGCAGAAAATATAACCCAAAAATCCAAAGTCAATGAGTTCCATATATAAAGAATTAAAGCAAGAATGCTACGAAGCCAATATGCAGTTGAATGCATTGGGTTTGGTGATCTACACTTTTGGAAATGTGAGTGCCGTTGACAGGAAAAAAGGTGTTTTCGCCATAAAACCAAGCGGCGTTCCTTATGAGTTGCTTAAACCTGAAGACATCGTTATTTTAGATTTTGAGAATAACATTATTGAAGGCACAATGCGCCCGTCATCCGACACAAAAACGCATGCCTATTTGTATAAAAACTGGAATGATATAGGCGGTATTGCCCATACACATGCAACCTATTCAGTTGCCTGGGCACAGTCGAAATTGGACATTCCAATATTCGGAACCACCCATGCAGATCATTTAACAACCGATATTCCTTGCGCGCCGCCAATGAGTGATGAACTCATAAAAGGAAATTACGAACACAACACAGGCATCCAAATATTGGATTGTTTCAAAAATAAAGGTCTTTCCTATAAAGAAGTTGAAATGGTGCTTATTGGAAATCACGGTCCTTTTACTTGGGGAAAAGATGCCGCAAAAGCGGTTTATAACAGTAAAGTTTTAGAAACGGTTGCACATATGGCTTATTTAACCTTACAAATAAACCCGAATGCGCCTAGACTTAAAGATTCACTAATAAAAAAGCATTACGAACGTAAGCATGGAAAAGATTCCTACTACGGTCAATAATTAATATTCAAAAAACATTTTTCAAAAATGATAGATATAGCTCAAAAAGAAATTTGGTTTGTTACAGGAAGCCAACATTTATATGGTGAAGAAACGCTAAAACAAGTTGCAGAAAATTCACAACAAATTGTAAAAGGATTAAATGCATCAGCACATATTCCTGTTAAAATAATTTTTAAACCAACGGTAAAAACGCCAGATCAAATTACCAATGTTTGTCAGGAAGCCAATGCAAATAACAATTGTATCGGTATTGTTGCTTGGATGCATACTTTTTCACCTGCAAAAATGTGGATTCGCGGATTGTCTATTTTAAACAAACCGTTGTGTCATTTACATACGCAGTTTAATGCGGAAATTCCTTGGTCAACAATGAATATGGACTTTATGAACCTAAACCAGTCGGCTCATGGCGACAGGGAATTTGGATTTATCATGTCGAGAATGCGTAAAAAACGCAAAATTGTTGTGGGCCATTGGCAAGAAGAGGGCGTTCAGAAAAAATTGGGCGTTTGGTCAAGAGTGGTATTGGGCTGGGATGAATTGCAACATTTAAAAGTTGCCAGAATTGGAGACAATATGCGTGAAGTTGCCGTAACGGAAGGCGATAAAGTTGAAGCGCAAATCCGTTTTGGTTTTTCAGTTAATGGATTTGATTCTTCGGATGTTGTTAAACAAATCAATAAAGTTTCAGAAAGCGATTTAAATAATCTGCTGGAAGTGTATGAATCATCCTATAATTTAACGCCATCACTTTTAAAAGGCGGCGCACAAAGACATTCTTTGGTTGATGCCGCAAGAATAGAATTGGGTTTAAGAGCTTTTTTAGAGGAAGGCGGTTTCAAAGCATTTACGGATACTTTTGAAAACTTGGGTGAATTGAAACAATTACCGGGAATTGCAGTGCAACGCCTAATGGCTGATGGCTATGGCTTTGGTGGCGAAGGCGACTGGAAAACGGCAGCCATGGTTAGAGCGATGAAAGTGATGAATATTGGATTGGAAGGCGGAACTTCATTTATGGAAGATTATACCTATCATTTTACACCTCAAAAATCCTATGTTTTAGGGTCGCATATGTTGGAAATCTGTTCGTCAATTGCGGAAGGAAAGCCTTCTTGTGAAGTGCATCCTTTAGGAATTGGAGGTAAAGAAGATCCTGCGCGATTGGTATTCAATGTTGCTCCGGGAAATGCCATCAATGCTTCTTTGGTTGATATGGGCAACAGATTTAGATTGATTGTAAACGAGGTTGAAGCGGTTAAACCGATGGCAGATTTGCCAAAACTTCCGGTAGCAAGGGTTTTGTGGGATGCTAAACCAAATTTGGAAATTGCGGCAACTGCTTGGATTTTGGCAGGTGGTGCGCATCATACAGTTTACAGCCAATCCGTTACAACTGAATATATGGAGGATTTTGCGGATATCGCAGGGATTGAATTGCTTGTCATTGATGCAAATACAAGTATTAGGGATTTTAAGGATAAACTAAATGCGAATGAAGTGTATTATCACTTATTTCAGCATGGCCTATAATAAATAATTAAACAGACAACTAAATTATGAATATTCAAAAAAGTTACCTGTACGGTTTTGGCATAATGCTCTTTGCCATCATTAGCATTCAATGTAAGGGCAATCAAAAAGAAGAAAAAAACAATGAAGTAACCGATACACAAAAAATGGAAATTCCAACTATAGAAAAGGCATCTTATGGCACCACGCCAGAAGGAGAAAGCGTTGATAATTACACGCTAAAAAACCAAAAAGGGATGGAAGTGGATGTAATTACTTATGGCGGAATCATCACTTCTTTAAAAGCGCCAAATAAAAATGGTTTGTATGAAGATGTTGTTTTAGGTTACGATTCCCTTGCACATTACACAAAAAACAATCCGTATTTTGGTGCCATTATAGGCCGATACGGAAACAGAATTGCAAAAGGAAAATTTTCCATGGATGGTACCGAGTATAAATTGGCGACAAATGATGGAGCCAATCATTTGCATGGTGGCGTAAAAGGTTTCGACAAGGTGGTTTGGACGGCAGTTGCCATACAAGGAGACAGCACAGCGTCCTTAAAACTGACTTATTTAAGCAAGGATATGGAAGAAGGTTATCCGGGAAATATGACTGCCGTGGTCACTTATACACTTACAAATGACAACACTTTAGAGGTGCTTTATGAAGCGACTACCGATAAAAAAACCATCGTAAATCTAACGCAGCATTCTTATTTTAACTTGTCGGCCAATTTTTCAAAAACAATTTTGGACCACGAAATCACCATTAATGCCGATACCTATATTCCGGTTGATGCAACTTTAATTCCAACAGGAAAATTAGCTGATGTAACAAGTACGCCTTTCGATTTTAGAGCAGCCAAAATTATTGGAAAAGATATTGAAACAAAAGATGACCAATTGAAAAAAGGATTGGGATACGACCATTGCTGGGTGTTGAATGATCAAAATGTAGGTTTTAAATTAGCGGCTTCAGCCTATCATCCAGAAAGCGGAAGGTTGCTTGAAATTTATTCTGATGAGCCTGCAATTCAATTTTATACCGGTAACTTTTTAGACGGAACATTGCCATCCAAAACTGGCGGAACGTATGCACACAGAACCGGATTTTGTTTGGAAACACAGCACTATCCCGATTCCCCAAACCAGAAAGATTTTCCTTCAACGGTTTTAAACCCAGGGGAAAAATATAGCTCAAAAACTTCATTTAAATTTTCTGTAAAATAAGAGTATGAAAACACTTGACGCATTAGATTGGGTATCCATCGGAATTTATTTCTTGGTATTGCTGGGAATTGTTGTTTGGGTAGTACGTAAAAGACAGGCAAATACGGAAGATTATTTTCTGGCAGGCAGAAATATAGGCTGGTTTGTTGTGGGAGCATCCATTTTTGCATCCAATATAGGTTCTGAACATGTTGTTGGATTGGCAGGAGCTGGAGCAGGGAACAAATTACCGATGCTTATTTATGAGATCCAGGCTTGGGTTGTTCTCCTTTTAGGTTGGGTATTTTTGCCATTTTATGCGAGAAGTGGCGTATTTACAATGCCAGAGTTTCTGGAAAAACGATTTGATGCAAGATCACGTTGGATTCTTTCTGTATTTTCTATTATTGCCTATGTACTTACAAAAATTTCAGTTACTATTTACGCCGGTGGTATCGTAGTTTCTGCATTGCTTGGCATTGATTTTTGGACAGGAGCCATTGCAACGGTAATTCTGACAGGAATTTACACGGTAATTGGCGGTATGCGAGCGGTAGTTTATACCGAAACGCTGCAAGCTATTATTTTAGTGATTGGTGCAGGAGCTTTAACGTATATTGGTTTGGAACACGTTGGCGGTTGGGGAAGTATGAAAGAAACCTTAGAACCTGGGTATTTAAATATGTGGCGTTCTGCTTCGGATCCAGAGTTTCCGTGGCCGGCATTGTTTATTACCAGCACCATTGTGGGTGTGTGGTATTGGTGTACAGACCAATATATTGTGCAACGTACTTTAACGGCCAGAAACATAACAGAAGGAAGAAGGGGAACCATTTTTGGCGCTTTGTTGAAATTACTCCCTGTATTTTTATTTTTAGTACCAGGTGTTATTGCGGTTACCTTAAAAATGCGTGGCGAATTGCATTACGATACGCCCGATCAGGCTTTTCCTGTGCTTATGAGTAATTTATTGCCTTCCGGATTGCGCGGATTGGTTGCTGCCGGATTGTTGGCGGCATTGATGAGTTCTTTAGCTTCGGTCTTTAATTCGGTATCAACTTTATTTACGGTAGATATTTACCAAAAACTAAGACCAAATACACCTCAAAAAAAATTGGTAAGAACCGGACAAATTGCAACAGTAATTGTGGTAATTATTGGTATTATTTGGATTCCTATTATGGCTAATATTTCAGGAGTTTTGTATGAGTATTTACAAAAAGTACAATCTTATATTGCACCTCCTATTGTGGCAGTTTTCCTTATGGGAATATTTCATAAACGAATTAACGGCCAAGGGGCTTTCGTTACATTGGTTGTTGGTTTTATTGTGGGGGCCTTCAGAATTGTATTGGAATTGACAAAAGATTCCTTAGACCCTAAAGGTTTATTGTTTAAGTTGGGAGATATGAATTTCTTAACCTTCGGGGCATGGTTCTTTTTATTCTGTATCATCCTTACCATTATTGTGAGTTTATTGACCAAAGCACCAACTGAAGAAAAAGTGGAAAATCTTACATTTGGCACTATTACCGAAGAAGAAAGGATTAAAAATAAGAATAGTTATACTTGGGTTGACATAGCGGTATCTATTTTGGTTGTTGCCATAGTAATAGGAGTTATGATATTTTTTAATGGTAATTAAGTTATTGTAAAATTAGTTTAAGTATTAAAAAAAGAGGGCAATGCCCTCTTTTTTGTTGTAATATGTTTCTTAGAATTTCGCCACAAATCCACCGAAAGGTTTCATTTTAACAATTAATTTTTTGTTGGTTGATGAAATAATATTGTCTAATTTAAAGCCCTTCTCATCTTCGGAAATGAGCATTCCGTTTTTGCCTGAAACAAACGTCAAATCTATTTCAATTTCTTTAGTGCTTTTTTCTCCATTGATGCCGACAATATGCCAAGTGTTGTCTTTCTTTCTCGCCATCACCATAAATTTTCCTGGGTAGCCATCAATAAATTTAGCTTCATCCCAATTTGTTGGAATGTCTTTTAAATAGTCCACCACATATTTAGGTTGCTTGGCCATACCTTCAGGAATTTCAGCAATATGTTGAATTCCGGATAAAAACAATACTGGTAGAGCAAGTTCAAATGCCGGTGTTGTTCTTCTGGTGATGGTTGGAATTGAATCCAATACCATCGGCGTGAAGTCCATTGGATCAAAAACGTTGCGGGCAAAAGGAAGCATGGCACAATGGCTGGGCTGTAAATCGGCAGTTTCTTGAAAAAAGGTGATAAACTCTTGTCCTTTTACCGCTTCCACAGTCATTAAATTTGGATAGGTTCTGTGCCAACCTCTTGGCAATGTTGCGCCGTGAAAATTTATCATCAATTTATGTGTTGCGGCATCTTTTAAAATATCGTGGTAATAGTTAATCATCGATTGTCCGTCACCGCCAAAAAAATCAATTTTTAACCCTGCAATGCCCATTTCATGAAGTTTGGCAAATTCAGCCTCTCTGTCTGAATGTGTCAATAATTTGCTTTTTGGGGTATATACGGTGCTGTTCCAGTTTCCTGATGAATTGTACCAAACCAAAAGTTTTACCTGTTTACTTTTGGCGTAATCGGCCATTTCCTTCATTTTATCATACCCGATTTTAACGTCCCAATCGGCATCAATTAAGCAGTATTCCCAATTCATAGAAGCGGCATAATCAATAAATTTCATCGAGGTTTCATAATTTGTAAAATCATCTTTTAGCAAAACCCAGCTCCAAGAAGCCAAACCACTTTTTATGAATGAAGTATCCATAGCGATTGCCTTGTCCGCCAAATCTGTCCCTAAAGTGCTTTCGGTAATTGTTTTTAAGGATCCGACAGTTACTATTCTCCAAGGTGTAATCCAGGGAAATTTAGATTCCGGATTTAAAGCGCCTTCATCCAAAACTTCTTCTTTTTGGGGAAAAGCCACTTGCATTCCCCCCAAAGTTTCATTGTAAACCAACCTCGTGCCGCTATAGTTGGAATGCAGTCCGGTTTCAGAAACCAAAATCCAAGTGTCATTTGAGTTAAACAAAGCAGGATATACCCAGCCTTCGCCAATTTCTGGTTTTGTATTTACGGGAACGCCCATGGCGTAATTTTCTTCATAAGACGGATTGGTTTCTTTCCATCCTGTTTTGGCTTTTGACATAGGTTGAAGCCAGGCTTTCGCATTTTCGGTAAAATTATAGGTTGTTTTTTCCTCAATTATTTTTTTAAGGTCTTTGGAAGTTTCAGGGAACTCATATCTGAAAGCGAGTCCGTCATCTGAAAGATTAAAAATGATATCCATCAATTCACCTTGCTTATTTTTAAGATGCACTGTATACTGATTTGCTTTATAATCAATATTTTTTTGTTTGCCGTGAAGCATAGAATATGAATCCTCAACAAGAATAGGTTCACTAATTTTCACAATGCTCATTTCATCATAAAAATTGGCATGTTCCATAATTATTCCCAAATGGGAAGAATCAATTACAAGGTTGTTTTCATAAAAAACTTTGTAAAAGGGTGTTTTATTAACGGTTAAATTAAATTCAACTTTCAAAGATTCAGTTGGATTCACAAAAACGGCATTTTCTTTTTTTATGCTACATGAAATTAGCAAAAGACCTGAAATAAACAAGATAATTTTATTTTTCATATTAAGTGTTTTATATACACTTGTAAAAATATAAAATTAAAATAACTTACTATCATTTCTTATTTATTATTTATTACTGAAGGTGATGGTTCCAAATATTTTGGAATGCGACTAGTAAAAAATCACAATTCCAGAAAATTGAAATTATGTACAATAGATTAAAAGCTATAGGAGGAAGAAATCTATATTTATGATAAAGCAACACAATAAAAAAGGTTTAATTAAGTTTTAAAACGCATAAGGTCCGTTGCTTTGGTGAAAAATTTACTTACAAAAAACACAAAATGTTAAATTTTTTAAAATATATTGACAATGTTTTGCAGCACAATTTTAAAGCCCTAACTTGCGCCCTCTTAAAGTTTGATATTAAACCTAATGATTTACAATGATTTATAAAACAATCTCCCTATTGTTAATCGGAATTTTTTTCTTTACAATTAACTCCGCATTTTCGTTTAAACCAAAAAGCACAAAATTAATTGAAGCCGTTGTCAACAACAGTAATGAAGCTAAAGCAGATGCTGTTTACCATAATTTGATGACCAATAATTTTATGCTTCCCAACAAAATAAGCTTCACAAAAGCGATGGAAGGCTACTTTCTGTTGAAAGAAAAAGGCGCTATCCAAAAAGATATTTTAACCCTTGTTGATTATAGTTTGTCTTCCAAAGAGAATAGGTTATGGGTCATCGACCTAAAAAACAACATTATTTTATATCAGTCTTTGGTTTCTCACGGCAGAAATTCAGGCAATGAATATGCGGCCAATTTTTCCGACAAGCCCGAATCTTATCAAAGCAGCTTGGGATTTTATGTAACCGGAGAAACGTATTACGGTAAACACGGTTATTCTTTGCGATTGGACGGTATGGATAAAGGAGTGAACAGCAACGCCAGAGCAAGAGCCATTGTGGTTCACGGTGCCGATTATGTTTCTGAACAATTTGCAAAACAAAACGGACGATTGGGCAGAAGCTTGGGCTGTTTGGCTTTGTCGCAAGAACTCACCAAAGAGGTTATTGATACCATTAAAGACAAATCGTGCATATTTGTTTATTATCCTTCATAATATATAAGATATCAAATATTAGATATTAAAAGTAAGCTGTCGGACTTTAAACAATAATCTTCAATGATTTCAATACTATTTTAAAAAGACTTTTTTCTCTTTTCTCAAAGCGAAGTAATCTTTTCTTTTAAGGTGTATAAAAGATTAATTTAATCCAACTTCTTATACAAATCCATATCCAAACTGTAAAGGTCGTCCCTAAATTGCAGGATGCCATTTTCACTCCAGGCGGTCCAGTAAAAAATATGAATGTACACTTCTTTTTTAATTTGTACTTGTGATGTTTTGCCGGTGTTTATGGCTTCGTCAATTTTTTCCAAATTCCATTTTTCTGGATCATCCAATATATAGGCTGTAAGTTCAAACGGATCTTGAACCCGAATGCAGCCCGAACTCAATGCGCGAATATCCTTTTCAAAAAAACCTCGGGTATTGGTATCGTGCAGATAGACGGTAAATCGGTTCGGAAACATAAATTTAACCAATCCAAGTGAATTTGCGGCTCCCGGACTTTGGACATAACGATAGCTTCTCGATCTGCTGGCGTTCCAATCCCAAGGACTTACCACCCGATTGTTAGCATCATAAATGGTAATATTTTTACTGCTGAAGTAATTTCGGTTTCTGGCCGCAGCCGGAACAACATCGTTTTTTAAAATGGTTGGCGGAACGGTCCAGGTTGGATTGAATATTAAATGGGTGAGTTTGGAAGATAAAACAGGCGTTTTTCTTGATGGCCGACCTATAATTACCTTGTGAGTTCTTATGGTATCATCGTTTTTAACAACACGCAAAGTGTAATCGGGAATGTTAATAATGAAGTAATCATCTTCAAATTCCCTCGGATACCATCTCCAGCGTTCCATATTGGCAATAATTTGTTTTTTTCGGTCTTCTTTGTTAAAGTTTAAGGCTTGTAAAGTGCCGCCGCCAATAACCCCGTCCAACCCAAGTCCGTGGCGCAGTTGAAATTTCTTAACGGCCAATTCCGTGGCCTCATCATAAATGGCGGTAATGCTGTCTAAAGGTTTTAAATCTTTCCAATAAATTAATTTTTTTTTGATTTCAATCATTGCAGGATTGGAGTCGTTTAAAACAATTTTATTTTTGACTTCAATTTTTTTAAAAGCATCTTTTGGCAAGGTGTTTACAATTTTAAGTGCTTCTTTTAGACGTTTATAAACAATATGGTTTGGCGATGCTGAATTAAGGGCAAAGTTAAAAGAATCTTTTTTTTGAAAATTGAGCAGCAATTGTTTATAGTTGATCTTGTTTTCCTTTAATTCCCAATTGCTGTAAAGCTTATTCGGATTTAAATTTCCTTTTGAAACTTTTTGAACATATCGACTTAAATTTTCTGTGAGTAAAATATCGTAATCTGCCAATTCAGAATTCGATAAATTAGATAGATTTTCTTCTGAATCTTGAATTTTTTTTAAGTCGAAATCTTTCGGAAATAAACCATCTTCCTGAACATTATTAAACAGCGCAACAATCTTTTTTCTTGAAGGATCGATAATCCAGAAAGTTTTGTTTTGGTTGGCTTGATAAAAAGCAATAACACTCGAATCTTTAATTTTGGCAATTTTAGACGAATCTATAGGGATAATTTTTCCGGCTTCCGTAATTTCAATTTCAGGAATCAGCACAACTTTAGGCGGCACTTTCTCTTTGCATGAAATGAGAAGTAAGAGCATTAAAAAAAATACAGAAATTGCTTTCATGGCGTTATTGAAGTTTCATAGTAAAGATATGGATTTCGCCTTTCGTACGCAAAATTAGCTGAATCGATTTTTTATTGAGAAACTGATTGAAAGTCTATAATGTATCTAAACAAATCTGATTATATTTTGCGTAATTTTTAGGAATAATCATTACAAAATAAGCAAATAAACAAGCACTTAATTTTTTGGATGTCGTAGTATTTCAGCCTAAAAATTGAATGACATTTATAAAATTTGCAGTGATTTTGGTCATAAAGACGATTAAACAATATCATTTTTAAAAATCAAATGAGAAATAAACACTGAGAATTATTTATGAAAATGCGTTTATTATTGACTCATATCTAAAAATACGGATGATTATTCAATAAAATTGCCAAATAAATAATCTCTTAAGCCATTGTTTCTGTTGTGCCAAAAAGCTTTTAAAAAATTTAAAATTAAATCACAGCATTCCTGTAAAATCATAAAATATCAAAACCAATATTGCAGTCATTAAAAAAGCAGTTTGGGTATCGTAGATCAAAATTAATCAAATTGACATTTTTATTGTTTTTTATAATTTTGCACCCGTTCTTGCAATCATAACCGTTTGTATTGGTTGCAAAAAATAGACAGATAAAAAAAATAATAAAAATGAGTAAAACATTATTTGATAAAGTTTGGGATTCGCACGTGATTCGAAAAATTAACGACGGACCCGATGTGTTGTTTATCGACCGACATTTGATTCATGAAGTGACAAGTCCGGTAGCGTTCCTAGGATTAAAAAGCAGAAATAACAGCGTATTGTTTCCTGAAAAAACTTTCGCCACAGCCGATCATAACACACCAACCATCAACCAACATTTGCCGGTTGAAGACCCGTTATCCGCAAACCAGTTAAAAGCATTGGAACAAAATGCGGCCGAATGGGGCATTACGCATTGGGGATTGGGACATCAAAAAAACGGAATTGTCCATGTGGTTGGTCCGGAAAACGGAATTACCCTCCCTGGAGCAACCATTGTTTGTGGAGATTCGCACACTTCAACCCACGGCGCTTTTGGTGCAGTGGCTTTTGGTATTGGAACTTCAGAAGTTGAAATGGTGCTGTCTTCACAATGTATTATGCAGCCAAAGCCAAAAAAAATGAGGATAAACGTGAATGGAAAACTCGGTTTTGGGGTTACCCCAAAAGACGTGGCTTTGTTCATGATATCTAAACTTTCAGCATCTGGCGCCACTGGTTATTTTGTGGAATATGCCGGCGATGTGTTTAAAAATATGAGTATGGAAGGCCGAATGACCGTGTGCAATTTAAGCATCGAAATGGGTGCCCGCGGCGGAATTATCGCTCCTGATGAAAAGACTTTCGACTACATAAAAGGCCGATTGTTTACGCCAAAAGAAGAAGCCTGGGACAAAGCGATGGATTATTGGAAAACGCTAAAAACAGATGCTGATGCGGTTTTTGACGAAGAAATCAATTTTATCGCAATAGACATTGAACCGATGATTACGTATGGAACCAATCCTGGAATGGGAACTGGTATTTCAAACTACATTCCAAAAGCGGAATCGGTTGAAGGCGGTGTTGCTTCTTACAAGAAATCGCTCGAATATATGGGATTTCATGAAGGAGACAAAATGATTGGGAAAAAAGTGGATTTTGTGTTTTTGGGTAGTTGCACCAACGGAAGAATTGAAGATTTCAGGGCGTTTGCCTCTATTGTGAAGGGAAGAAAAAAAGCGGATAATATTACCGCTTGGTTGGTTCCCGGCTCACATGATGTGGAAGCGAAAATAAAAGAAGAAGGATTGCTGGACATTATCAATGCGGCCGGATTTGAATTGCGCGAGCCTGGTTGTTCTGCCTGTTTGGCGATGAACGACGATAAAGTTCCTGCCGGAAAATTGGCAGTTAGCACTTCAAACAGAAATTTTGAAGGACGACAAGGTCCTGGTTCAAGGACTTTGTTGGCAAGTCCGCTTGTGGCAGCAGCAACAGCAGTTACTGGTGTTTTAACCGATCCGAGAACTTTATTATAGGCCCTTAACGAAATATTGTTTAAAAAACTTATAACATTTAACATATAACGTCTAACATACAACATTTAACAAATAAACAATGGCTTACGATAAATTTGAAATATTAGAAAGCACCGCAGTGCCTTTACCAGTTGAAAATGTGGATACCGACCAAATTATTCCGGCGCGTTTTTTAAAGGCGACCGAGCGTGTAGGTTTTGGCGACAATCTTTTTAGGGATTGGCGATACAATCCAGACAATACGCCAAAAGTGGAATTTGTGTTAAACAATCCCGTTTATAAGGGAAAAATTTTGGTGGGCGGAAAAAACTTCGGTTCGGGTTCTTCCAGAGAACATGCCGTTTGGGCAATTTACGATTACGGATTCAGATGCGTGGTTTCGAGCTTTTTTGCCGATATTTTTAGGGGAAATTGTTTGAATATTGGTGTATTGCCTGTACAGGTGAGCGCTGAATTTTTGGACAAAATTTTTGCGGCGATTAAAGCAAATCCGGATACGGAAATTGAAATAAATCTGCCAAACCAAACCATTACTTTATTGGAAAGCGGCGATCAGGAATCATTTGACATCAATTCCTATAAAAAGGAAAATATGCTAAATGGCTATGATGATATTGATTATTTAACAAAAATGAAATCGGAGATTCAGGAATTTGCTTCAGCAAGACCTTTTTAAACCCATAAATTTATAATCTAAGAGAATCCGAGTTATTTTTCTTCCGCACGAAAAATTACAATAAATAAAAATCGACATGAAAAAAAGAAAAATTGAAATCATGGATACCACACTTCGCGATGGTGAACAAACATCCGGAGTCTCTTTTTCGGCAGCCGAAAAGCTGACCATAGCTAAGCTTTTGCTGGAAGAACTTCATGTGGACAGAATCGAAATTGCTTCGGCAAGAGTTTCAGAAGGTGAATTTCAGGCGGTAAAAAACATCACGGAATGGGCAAAAAAACACGGGTATTTAGATCGCGTTGAAATGCTCACTTTTGTTGATGGCGGCCAGTCGATAGATTGGATGAAAAGGGCGGGAGCAAAGGTTCAAAATTTACTGACCAAAGGTTCTTTAAACCACTTAACGCACCAACTTAAAAAAACACCCGAGCAGCATTTTGCTGAAATAAAAGATACGATTGAATTGGCGCAAAAAGAAGGAATCACCACCAATGTGTATTTGGAAGACTGGAGCAACGGAATGCGAAATTCACCCGAATATGTGTTCCAATATTTGGCATTTTTAGCCACGCAGCCCATTGCCAGAATCTTGTTGCCTGATACGCTTGGCGTTTTAACACCCAAAGAAACCTATCAGTTTTTTTCAAAAATAACCGCTAAATATCCGCAGTTGCATTTCGATTTTCACGCCCACAACGATTACGATTTAAGCGTGGCAAATGTCATGGAAGCCATCGATGCCGGTGCAAAAGGATTGCACATCACCGTGAACGGAATGGGAGAGCGGGCCGGAAATGCGCCGTTGGCTAGTGTTGTTGCGGTCATCAACGACTTCTACAAAAATGAGGTTGAAATTTCGGTGAAAGAAACGTCTTTGTATTCTGTCAGCAAACTGATTGAGGCTTTTTCGGGTATCAGGGTTCCGGCTAACAAACCGATAGTCGGCGAAAATGTGTTCACCCAAACTGCCGGAATTCACGCCGACGGCGACAATAAAAACAATCTGTATTTCAACGATTTGTTGCCCGAACGCTTCGGAAGAAAACGCTCTTATGCCTTGGGAAAAACTTCGGGAAAAGCAAATATTGAAAAAAATCTGCAGGAATTGGGACTCGAACTCAACCAGGAAGATTTAAAAAAAGTGACCCAGCGCATTATCGAATTGGGCGATCAAAAGGAATTGGTTTCCAAGGAAGATTTGCCTTACATCATTTCCGATGTGCTCAACAGCAATCTGTATCAGGAAAAAATCACTGTTGAATCCTATGTTTTAACGCATTCCAAGGGCTTAAAACCTTCCACAACAATTGCCGTAAAAATGGACGGGCAGTTGTATGAAGAACATGCGTATGGCGACGGACAGTTTGATGCGTTTATGAATGCCTTGCAAAAAATATACAAAAAGAAGAAAAAGGCCTTGCCAAAATTGGTGGATTATGCGGTGAGGATTCCGCCGGGAAGCAATTCCGATGCCTTATGCGAAACCATTATCACTTGGCAAAACGATGAGAAAAGGTTCATTACCCGAGGATTGGATTCAGACCAAACGGTTTCCGCCATTAAAGCCACCCAAAAAATGTTGAATATTTAAAACAATAAAAATTTGGGCGTTCCCCGCCAGCTGGCGGGTCAGGCTTTTGTGGCTCGCTTTTTTTTGTGAAATACAAAAAAAGAGCTCAAACAAACCACGCAATCCTTAACGCAGGTCCGTAAATTAATAATGAATAATTAAAATGAATAATGAAAATTTTTCTAGCGCACTTTGCGGTTTTATCTTTGCGAGCTTTGCGTTTAAAAAATCCCAAAATCTAAAATTCAAAATTTATAATTTTTCAAAAAAATAAAGATCTAAATATGAAATTGACAATAGCACTTTTAGCCGGCGACGGAATTGGTCCGGAAGTAATCGCGCAAGCGGTAAAGGTTTGTGACGCCATTGCGGTTAAATTTAACCACCAAATAATCTGGAAACCCGCACTTACAGGTGCCGCAGCTATTGATGCCGTTGGCGATCCGTATCCCGATGAAACCCACGAAATTTGCCTAAATGCCGATGCGGTGCTTTTTGGGGCCATCGGACATCCGAAATACGACAACGATCCTTCAGCAAAAGTGCGTCCGGAACAAGGTTTGCTTAAAATGCGCAAAAAATTGGGATTGTTCGCGAACATCAGACCCACATTTACTTTTCCTTCTTTAATTGACAATTCTCCCTTAAAAAGAGAGCGCATTGAAGGAACCGATTTGGTTTTTTTACGGGAACTGACAGGCGGCATTTATTTTGGTGAAAAAGGAAGAAAAGATGGCGGTGAAACGGCATTTGATACCTGCACGTACACAAGAGAGGAAGTAATCCGTTTGGCAAAAAAAGGCTTCGAATTGGCCATGACGCGCACAAAAAAATTGTGTTGTGTGGACAAGGCAAATGTGATGGAAACTTCAAGATTGTGGCGGGAAACAGTGCAATCCATGGAAAAAGATTATCCGGAAGTCACCGTTTCTTATGAGTTTGTTGATGCTGTTGCCATGCGTTTGGTGCAATGGCCAAATTCTTACGATGTATTGATCACAGAAAACTTGTTTGGAGATATTTTAACCGATGAAGCTTCGGTAATTTCAGGTTCAATGGGCTTGATGCCTTCGGCTTCCGTAGGTGATAAAAATGCTTTGTATGAGCCAATCCACGGTTCTTATCCGCAGGCAGCCGGAAAAGATATTGCCAATCCGCTGGCCACCGTTTTATCGGCCGCTATGATGTTTGAAGACACTTTTAAACTAAAAGAGGAGGCGGAAGCAATCAGAAATGTGGTGAACAAATCATTGGAACAAGGCATTGTTACGGAAGATTTATCAGGAAAAAACAAAGCCTATAAAACAAGCGAAGTTGGAAATTGGCTGGTGGCGAATTTGTAAAAAAATCAATAATTTAAAAAAGGTTGTTTTCTGTTGAAATCAACCTTTTTGGTCTATAATTACCTTAGGCTCAATTAAAAAGTCATTTAAAAAGATTGCAATTAAGAATTTAATTTTAAATTTGAAAAGATAAAGCAAAGATTTGATCGCAGAAATTTAGCCATTCCCAAAGAAAACTTATGAAAAGACACTTCATAACCTTTGTATTCTTTTTAGTTGTCGGATTTTTTAATATTTACAGCCAGGCAGATTGCAGAAATGCCTTGCCGGTTTGTGTTGATGCTTATAACGAAAGCGCTGTTAGTGGTATTGGTAACGTTGATGACTTTTTGCCAGTCTCTGTATCCGGTTGTTTGGGTGCAGCAGGAGCCGGAACAGTTGAAAGCAATTCGTATTGGTTTCGAGTAAAATTAGTAATAGGTGGTCAATTTGGATTTGACATTATTCCAAATAACCCAAGTGAGGACTGGGATTTTGCTGTTTATGGCCCAAATCCAACCTGCGGTCAATTGCCAGATCCAATTAAATGTAACAAGATTAAAAATGAATTAGGTGGCACAAGTGGCACAACAGGAGTTGGAAATGCTTCTGCTTCTGACTTGTATGAATCTTGGATGACTGTTGCCGCTGGCGATGAATATCTTATTTTAGTCAATCAATATTCCGGAACCAACGCCGGTTTCAAAATTAAATGGACAGGCAGTATTTCGCCAAACCCGAGTGCTGCATTAGATTGTAGCATTCAGGCTGAATTAGGACCCGATTTTATACTTTGCGATAATGAATTTGTGTTTCCTTGGCTGTCGGCATTAACATTTGGCAATGGAAACATTGTCAGCTATGAATGGCTTAAAAAAAACAATATAACTAATTTATGGGAATCTTGGAATCCTGGTGGCAATGCAGCGTATGAACGTCAAGTGACGCAGGCAGGAAGTTACATGGTGAATGTTCGAATCACAGATCCTACAACAGGAATTTTAATTAAATCATTTTCAGATGAAGTAGCAGTTACCTCGGTTCCAAGTCCAACTGCAAATCCTTTAGAAAATGATGTTTTTGGTTGCGATGATGGCACCGGATTTTACAATTTTGACTTAGAGGCTTTGTCAGCTAAAATAAAAGGTACTCAAACTGGAGTGACCGTAACTTATCATGAATTTGAGTCGTTTGCAAAACTTGGATCTGATGCGCAAACAAGTCCTTACAGAAGCAGCGGCACCAAAACCATTTGGGCGCGAATTGAAAATTCGGCCGGTTGTTTTGAAATCATTTCTTTTAAAATTGTTGTAGTACCAACACCAATCGCGTATGAACCAGCGCCTTTAATTTTTTGCGATGTGGATGCAGATGGCAAGTATCTTTTTAATTTGGAAGACAGAACCAACGACATTTTGCGAGGGCAAACAGGATTAATAGTTACTTATTATATACTGCAAAGTGATGCTGTACTTGCGAAATTTGAAATTTATAATCCAGCAATTTCAGATCCTTCAACAGCCCCGCCGCCAGCTTTATTTGCAACAACAGATGCTTATTTATCAAGAAGTCAAAAAATATGGGCGCGTGTTGAACCGGTATTGGGAGCGGGTTGTTATGCATTAAC
Organism: Lutibacter sp.; assembly: GCA_030656195.1. GTDB lineage: Bacteria > Bacteroidota > Bacteroidia > Flavobacteriales > Flavobacteriaceae > Lutibacter. The sequence goes on along the minus strand of JAUSOJ010000016.1, from coordinate 3,094 downwards.
TTCTTTTAATCTTGAAGTTGTTGCGCCACCAATTGCAAACTCCACAACCAATATTTTGCAATGTGACATTAACAACGACGGCTTGTATCAATTCGATTTAAAAACCTTAAAAGATGCAGCTATATTAGGAACGCAGGATTCTGCAACTTTTGAAGTCAGCTATTTTGCAACGCAAGCCAATGCTGATAATAATATAAATGCATTGCCAAATCCTTTTACCAATGTTACGCCTTATGCCGAAGAAAGAATTTATGCGCGGATTCAGGTAAAAAACAGCGCTACTTGTTTTGATGTTACCAGTTTTACCATTCAGGTTTTAGATATGGCTTATCCGGCCGTGCCGGCAAATATTCCCAATTTATCCTATTGTGATGATAATTTAGACGGAAATGACACGAATGGTTTTTTTCAATTTGATTTAACCCAGCGGGAAACGATTATTTTGAACACACAATCACCCTTCGTTTTTGAGGTAACTTATTATAGAGATGCGGCCTATACCAGTCAAATTTTGAATCCCACCGCTTATACAAATAGTGTTGCGAACCAGCAAACCATTTATGTTAGGGTAAAAAACAAAAATCCTAAAAATGTGGCTTGTAATGCGGACACTTCTTTCATTGTTGAAGTAAAACCATTGCCTAAAGCGTTGTTAACGACTTATGAATTGGTGCAGTGCGATGAAGATGGAAATGCAGATGGTATCGTGAATTTTAATCTTTCAGAAGCTGATTTTTTCGTGACTTTGGGCGATAATAATTTAAATGCTACTTATCACTTATCCGCAGCCAACGCAGCTTCGGGAATAAATGCCCTAAATAAATCCTCTTTTTCCAATGCTATAAGTTCCACTGTTTATGCACGGGTGGCCGCTGCAAATTCATGTTATCGCATTGTGAGGGTCAATTTGTCCGTCACAGTGACCAAATTTCCGCCAAATTATAGTCGTCAAATAACGGTTTGCGACGATGATGCCAACATTGACGGCTTGCATGAATTTAATTTGGCACTAGTCACTTCAGAAATAATTTCCTTGTTTCCAAGTCCAAATTTACGGGTTGGTTATTATCGAAATCAGGTAGATGCGCTTTCGGAAACCAATATCATTAGTCCGGCAAACGCCTATTTAAGTGAAGTCCCGTTTAGCCAAACCATTTGGGTGCGCGTTGAAAGTGCGGTGAACGGCAATTGTTTTGGCATTGCGCCAGTGTTAAAATTAACCGTAAATCCGCGGCCTCAATTTGATCTTGATGAAACGGGAATTGTTTGTTTAAACGATTTGCCAAAAACAATTTCAATCTATAATCCGCTCGGAACTTATACTTATGAATGGACAAATGATGCAGGTGAAATCATAAGTGACCAACCATTTGCGGATATTTTTGAAGCCGGCGTTTATACGGTAATTGCAACTTCAAATTTGGGTTGCGTCTCTTTTCCGAAGCAAATCACCATGACAGAATCTATTATTGCCGATATTTCTTCGGAAGACATTCAAGTCGCTGACAATTCGGGCAATAATTCCATCACCATAAATAATGCCGGCCAAAATTTGGGCATAGGCGATTATGAATTTTCTCTGGATGATATTTCCGGACCTTATCAGGACGATCCGGTTTTTTCCGAAGTTATTCCCGGAACGCATACCGTATTTGTCCGTGATAAAAATAGTTGCGGTATCGCTCAAGTAACGGTTTATGTTTTTGGTTTCCCAAATTTCTTTACGCCAAATGATGATGGTTATAATGATACTTGGAATGTTTTAGGCGTGGATCCGGCAGTTTTTAAATCGTCTTTAATTTATATTTTCGACCGATACGGCAAGTTAATGACAAATTTCAGCGCTTCTCAGCAGGGTTGGGACGGATTTTACAATTCCCATAAAGCAGTTTCAACAGATTATTGGTATTTGGCTAAAATGACAGATTATAACGGAATAACTTCAGAATATAAAGGCCATTTTAGTTTAATAAGGTAATAAATCCCCAATTCAATTGTTGAAATCCGGGAATTTATTATTTGTCAAGGCTCAAATTTCTCAAACGCAAAGCATTTGCAATCACCGAAACAGAGCTGAAACTCATCGCCAAAGCGGCAATAATGGGCGACAATAACAATCCGAAAACAGGAAATAAAACTCCTGCCGCAATGGGAACGCCCAAAACATTGTAGGCGAATGAGAAAAACAGATTTTGTTTGATGTTTTTCATTACGGCGTGACTTAAATTTTTTGCTTTTACAATGCCTTGTAAATCGCCTTTAACCAAAGTCATTGCCGCACTTTCAATGGCGACATCGGTTCCTGTTCCCATGGCAATCCCAACATTCGATTGGGCAAGTGCGGGCGCATCATTGATGCCGTCGCCAGCCATGGCAACTATTTTCCCTTCAGCTTGCAGTTTTTTAATAAATTCTAATTTGTCTTCAGGTAAAAATCCTGCTTTAAAATTGGTTAAATGCAACGCATCAGCAACTGCTTTGGCAGTATTTTCGTTGTCGCCCGTGATCATTATGACTTCAATTCCTTGCTCCATCAAATTTTTAATGGCGGCTGCACTGGTTTTTTTAATGGCATCGGTGATACTCACATAACCCAAGGCTTTTTGATCTACTGAAATATACGAAACTGTTTTCCCCAATTTTTGTTCGGCTAAAATTTGGGCTTCTAAATCTTTTGGGATGGTCGCTTTTATTTTTTCCATCAATTTTTTATTGCCCAAAGCCACTTTGTTTTTGGCAACCGTTCCTGTAACGCCCATTCCTGTTACCGCCTCAAAATCATCAACTTTAGTCAGTTCGGTCTTAGTTGACTTGGCATAATTTACCACGGCTTGCGCCAATGGATGTTCACTGTATTGGTTTAAGGAAGCGATTTGCTGCAATAAATCTTCTGAATCTCCTTCCAATGCCACCACTTTTTCAACGGATGGTTTTCCTTCTGTCAGCGTTCCTGTTTTATCGGTTATTAAAACATTTACCTTGTTCATCATTTCTAGCGCTTCGGCATTTTTGATTAAGATGCCGCTTTGGGCACCTTTGCCAACGCCAACCATAACCGACATAGGTGTGGCCAATCCCAAGGCACACGGACAAG
>JAUSOJ010000010.1 GCA_030656195.1 Lutibacter sp. | reverse complement strand
TAAACGGACAGTTGAGTATATTTAGAGGAAGTTGGGTTGCAGATTATCCGGATGCCGAAAATTATCTATTTATATTTCACAGTAAAAATTTCTCGCCAAATGGACCGAATTACACGCATTACAGTTCAAAAGAATTTGATGCGCTTTACGAAAAGGCGATTCAAACAACCGACAATCCAAAACGATTTATTTTATACCAGAAAATGGACAGTTTAATTATGGAATCTGCCGTTGTGATTCCTCTATATTATGATGAAGTTGTTCGGTTTTCGCAAAAAAACGTAAGTGGATTGGGAATTAACCCTGTTAATTTATTGAGTTTGAAGAGGGTGAAAAAGGCCCCCCTAACCCCCGAAGGGGGAATTTAAGCGGGACGAAAAAGCGTGGAGAACAGCCAGGCGTTCCATGGAAAGGGTTTGGGACCGGAAAAAAGGTTAAAATTCTGAAAACTGATTGCTGAAAACTGAACACTCTCTCCGCCGTTAACTCCCAAAACAATTAGAATCATGAATCGAATTCTTTTATCTTGGTCAAGTTTACTAATGCGGTGACTTTGATTACAGCTTTTATAATTAATGATGACCAAAATGCTTGTGAGTTTACTTCAATTTAAGCTATTTGGTTTTAACGTTTAATTGCATATCCAATACGTTTATGCATTATTTCAGCACAGTCACAAATTGCTTCAATTTAAGTGAATTTTATGTTGTTATTTTACGCTTGTTTAATTTAATATCCGCAATAAAACGGTTAAAATGAAACAATTGAAAACGCTATTGTTTACTGCAAAATACTTATGACCATAAAAAATAAAGAGCTACTATGAAACAGGTTAAAATTGTATCGTTAATTGCATTAATCATTATTGTTTGGAGTTGTTCATTGGTAATAATGGGTTTTGCAATGTTATCTTAAGAATTTAACATTAAAGAAAATAAAATCAGTTTATTAATTATTCTTAAGGGGTTGAGGATAATTCTTAATGAAAAAAAGCACCATTTAAAAGATGGTGTTTTTTAATTTTAAAACACCAATAATTATATAAACGGTAATATCACCACTTCAAACAAATCCTTCTCATTCGAAACAGAAAATAATTTTTCAGAAAGCGGCGGTTCTCCATCTGTGTAAGGATAAGCGGTAATTGGTTCAATGCAAAGCATATTGGGAACTTCTGTCCACAACATAAAATTGTTAAAACCTTTTGTTTTGATGGAGATGTTAAAACCAGTATTTTTAAGCAATATAATTTCTTGGGCATTTAAAACCGGATAAGCGGTTGAGCCGCCATCCATTATTTTTTGAATGCCAACTTCTTGTGTTTTTGATTTGCAAATTTCACTTTTGTCTCCCGATAATTTGAACGCCGGATGGTAACCCAGCATAAAAGGCATTCCTTTTTCTGCCTCAGTTTCAAAAGTAATTTTTAGGGATTCGTTAGACAATTCGTATCCTTTTTTGAAACTGAAATCATACGGCCAAGATAATTTTTCCTTGGAAGATTTTTCCGGAAATTTTGAATTTTTTATGATGGTGTTTGCGGTATATACTTTTTGGAAAACGGCAAAATTCTCACCGCTTTCCATCAAATTGTAGGTTAATTCCCGTAAAAGTCCGTGCTGATCTTGATTCGCATTGCCTTTCGGCGTTGAAACCATATAATCATTTGCATCGGTCGGACCAATAACCGGAAACATTTCAGTATCTGAATTCCGCCATCCGGGTTGCCCTTTTTGGTGAATCAGTTCCTCTTCGTTTTTTAAAAAACTCACCAATTCGCCTTTGTTGATTTTAACAACAGAATTCTTGTCAGGGCTGATTAAAATTTGGGGTTCCATGATAAATTTTTTACTGTTAATTACATATTTCAGTGATCCGTCCCGATACCTATCAAAATTGATTGCACTTCCGACTCCTGACTTCGGTCTTCGGTCTTCGGTCTTCCGTCTTATTTATTATTCTCCACAATATAATCCATCATCTTTTTAATCAAATGTGCCCTGTCAATACCTCCAACATTGTGTTCATGCATTGGATACGTGAAAAAATCGATTTGTACTTTTTGTTTTACGGCT
>JAUSOJ010000311.1 GCA_030656195.1 Lutibacter sp. | reverse complement strand
TAACTTTTAACTTTTAACTTTTAACTTTTAACTTTTAACTTTTAATATTTAATATTTAACTTTTAACTTTTATCTACCACCTAATAATCACGCTTCCCCAAGTAAATCCACTGCCAAAAGCTGCCAAAACCACAATATCATTGTCTTTAATTTTACCCAGCTCCCAAGCTTCAGTAAGTGCAATGATGATTGATGCTGCTGTGGTATTTCCATATTGCATAATGTTGTTATAAACCTGGTCATCGCTCAATCCAAATTTTTTCTGAACAAACTGGGAAATACGCAAATTTGCCTGATGAGGAATAAGTAAATTAATATCTTTTGCCTCCAAATTATTGGCTTGCAATCCTTCAACAATCACTTCATGAAAACGAACAACAGCATTCTTAAATACAAAAGTACCGTTCATATAAGGGAAATATGACTCATCATTTTCATCATTGGCTTCTAAAATTTCTGGCACCCAATGTTTAATGCTTGGCGCGGCCACAATTAATTCTTTGGCGTGTTTTCCTTCAGAATGCAAATGGGTGGATAATATTCCTTTGTTGTTATCTTCAGTTCTCGACAACACCGCCGCTCCTGCCCCATCGCCAAAAATTACCGTAACACCTCTGCCTCTGTCTGTTTTATCCAAACCGCCCGAATGAAATTCGGCACCAATCACCAAAACGTTTTTATACATGCCTGTTTTAATAAATTGGTCTGCAACAGAAAGTCCGTACACAAAACCAGAACATTGATTTCTAATATCAATGGCGCCTATGGTTCTCATATCAAGCATTTCCTGAATTTGAACGCCACAACCTGGAAAATAATAATCGGGACTCAAGGTTGCAAAAACAATAAAATCAATATCATCTTTGGTAAGTCCGGCTTTTTCAATGGCAATTCGTGCCGCTTTTGCGCCCATCACAGAAGAAGAATCTTCACTGCCTTCTTTTATCCATCTTCGCTCTTTAATTCCCGTTCTTTCCTGAATCCACTCATCATTGGTATCCATCATTTTCGCTAAATCATCATTGGTAACAATATTGTCAGGAACGTAAAATCCAAGACCGGTTATTTTAGAATTATACATAAACTTTGTTTTTTTGGTATATTTATTCAAACTTACTAAAATCAAAAACTATTTACAACATTAATTTTACGATGTTCATAACTATTTTATGGCTGATATTAAACAATATATTAAACATAACTATTACATTATCATAAATATAACTGTTAAATTCAAATTATTCAAATTACGATAGTCAACCAATCATAAAATAACGAAGATAAAAGATAAAAAATAAATCGATTAAAACATCTATTTAAGAACTATCTCTCAACATCTTAATAATTTATTTAAATGCGAATAAAATGAAAATTTTATTAAATTCATAAAATAATGAATTTAAAATTTAGCTGCTGATTTTATCTTTTTTAAAACTTATTTAAATTGTCTTATTTGGAATTTTATGCATTGCATATTCGGTAATTGCAGTAATCGTCAACGACGGATTCACGCCCGGATTTGCAGAAATCATGGACCCATCACAGACAAACATATTTTGATAGCCAAAAACCTGGTTATTTTTGTCGATAACACCTTTTGAAGGGTCTTCTCCCATCACCGAACCACCCAAAATATGCGCGGTTGTTGGCGTTCCCAACAAAACATCCACAAAATTTCCAAAGGGAATTCCGTTTACCATTTTACCGTATTTTTTGCTTAAACCAAATGCTTCCGGAATAATTCCGGAAGGTTTGGCGCCATTTTCATTCACCGTTTTCATTTATGTGATTTTTCCAAGTTTTAGCCGAATAGTGCTGTCAACCGATTGCATAAACAATAAAACGGAAGTTCGTTTCGCATAGTTTTTGGCAAAAATTGTTTTCAGCAACTTCACGGGGAATTTTACCATTAAAAACAAAATACCTAAAAGTCGCAACAAAGCATATTTACTAAAAATGACAGGAATGGTTAATGTTCTGAAAAAAGCCGAGCCTTCTCCATATCGAACCGGTTCCAAATGCGAATTTTCACTGGTTTGTAAAATAGAACCAATGGCAATTCCTTTAGAAAAATCTTTGAAATTTTTATTGGTTGAAGTCACCAGCATCAACGATTCATTGTTGGTTCTTATCGCGCAGCCAACCATTTCCGACAAATTGGGCAACGATTTCTTTTTCAGTTTTAAAAGCAAAGGGACCGTACCAACCACACCGCCTGAAAAAATAACGCCTTTTGCTGTAACGCTGCCTTTTTCCTTTTTTCCGATGCTCGAAATAAAGTTGATTTTGTAGCCGTCGGCGCCATCTTCAGCTCCCAAAACAGTCACATCAACAACCTCTTTTTCGGCCAAAATTTCAGCGCCCAACTGTTGCGCCAAAAACAAATAATTCTTGTCCAAGGTGTTTTTTGCATTGTACCGGCAACCCGTCATACATGCGCCACAAAAAACGCATCCTGTTCGATCTGGTCCTTTTCCGCCAAAATAAGGATCATCCACAGTTCTTCCTTCTTCGCCAAAATAAACCGATACATTCGTCGCTTCAAAGGCATTTTCTTTTCCAATCTCTTTGGCCAATTTCCGCAAGGTTTCATCGGCTTCAAAAAAAGAAGGATTGATTGCTGCTCCCAGCATTTTATAGGCTGTTTCATAATGCGGTTTAAGCGTTTCTTCCCAATTGTATAATCCGGCCCAACTTCCCGAAGTAAAAAAATTTGTTTTGGGAACTGGCAGCGTATTGGCATAAGTCAACGAACCGCCGCCAACGCCAACGCCCGATAAAATGGTAACATGGTTTAAAAAGGTCATTTTAAAAAACCCGAACAATTTCATATTTGGTTGCCACAACCACTTTTTTAGATTCCAATTTGTTTTGGGAAAATCCTTGCCGGTAAACCACTTCCCTTTCTCAATGACTAAAACTTTATAGCCTTTTTCCGACAATCTCAAAGCACTCACCGATCCGCCAAATCCACTGCCGATAATCACATAATCAAAATCCAGTTGTGACATTTATTTTTAATTTGAAAATTAAATATTCTGAAAAAATTCCCTGCTTCCGTCTGCCACATTTGTATTGTCGACATTATTATATAAACGAATATACATAATTATCTTAATTCTAATGATCGTTTTGCCAATTTGTCACCTTTCTCACTTTGGTATTTTTTTTGACAATAACACAAGGTAAATTATAAATCAAAAACTAAAAGATATGGCAAAAGGAAGTATTAAAGTAACGGCTGAAAATATTTTTCCCATTATTAAAAAATTCTTGTATTCTGATCACGAAATATTTTTGCGTGAGTTGATTTCAAATGCAACGGATGCTACGTTGAAATTAAAACATTTATCCACTTTAGGAGAAATTAAAGGCGATATTGGAAATCCAATTATCGAAATAAAAGTTGATAAAGAGAAAAAAGAAATCAGAATTATTGACCAAGGTGTTGGAATGACGGGTGACGAAGTTAAAAAATACATCAACCAAATTGCTTTTTCCGGCGCCGAAGAATTTGTTGAAAAATACAAAGACAAAGTGGAGGATACCGGTATTATCGGTCACTTCGGATTGGGATTTTATTCCTCTTTTATGGTTGCCGAAAAAGTGGAGATTTTTACCAAATCATTTCAGGACGATGCAAAAGCAGTTAGATGGGAATGCGACGGAAGTCCGCAATATATCTTGGAAGATGTTGAAAGAACCGAGCGCGGAACAGAAATCGTATTGCATATTGCCGAGGATTCCACAGAATTTTTGGAAGAAAACAGAATTACGCAACTGTTAAACAAGTACAACAAGTTTATGCCTATTCCAATTAAATTTGGAACGCGTGAAGAAACGTTGCCTTTGGCTGAAGATGCTCCTGAAGACGCAAAACCGGAAAAAATTACGGTAGATAATATCGTAAACAACCCTAATCCGGCCTGGACAAAAAATCCGACCGATTTAAAAGACGAAGATTATGCCGATTTTTACCGTGAATTGTATCCTATGCAATTTGAAGAGCCTTTATTTAACATTCATTTAAATGTTGATTATCCGTTTAACTTGACCGGAATTTTATATTTTCCAAAGCTGACGAAAAATATTGATCAGGCAAAAGACAAGATTCAATTGTACCAAAATCAGGTGTTTGTTACGGATAATGTGGAAGGAATTGTGCCCGATTTTTTACAGATGCTTCGCGGTGTGATAGATTCACCGGATATTCCGTTAAACGTTTCCCGTTCGTATTTGCAAAGCGATGCTGCCGTTAAAAAAATAGCGAGCTACATCACCAGAAAAGTGGCTGACAAACTCATCAGTTTGTTTAAAAACGACCGAAAAGCTTTTGAGGAAAAATGGAACGACATCAAAATAATTATTGAATACGGAATGCTTTCCGAAGATAAATTCTTTGAGAAATCAGACAAATTCGCTTTATATCCAACGGTTGACGACACCTATTTTACTTTTGAAGAATTGACAGAAAAAATCAAACCGCTTCAAACTGATAAAGACAACAACCTGGTTATTTTATATGCTTCAAACGTAAAAGCGCAACACAGTTACATTGATGCCGCAAAAGAAAAAGGCTACGAAGTTTTGTTGTTGGATTCTCCCATTGTTTCTCACTTGATCCAAAAACTGGAAGGTTCAAAAGAAAATATCCATTTTGCACGCGTTGATGCTGATCAAATTGACAATTTAATCAAAAAAGACGAACCCAAAATAAGCAAACTTTCCGAGGAGGAAATAGCCGAATTAAAACCGATTATTGAAGAAATAATTCCGACAAAAACCTATTCGGTTCAAATGGAAGCGATGGATTCATCAGCAAATCCGTTTATCATTACGCAACCAGAATTTATGCGAAGGATGAAAGAAATGCAGGCAACAGGCGGCGGCGGATTTATGGGAATGGGAAATTTCCCGGATATGTATAATTTGGTGGTGAATACCAACAATGAATTGGTGGGCAAAATTTTAGCCACTAAAACCAAAAAGAAACAGGAAGCCTTAATTAAACAAGCGTTCGACTTGGCAAAACTTTCCCAAAACTTATTGCACGGCGAAGATTTGACCAATTTTATAAAACGAAGTTTTGAGTTGATTAAATAACAATCAAAATAGTTTAACAAACAATTAGTAAAATGCCTCAATCGTTATTGGGGCATTTTTTATTACTTTTATCAGAAATTAAAAGTCTGCAATACTTGGCATTTTTTTTGCAGCTATCTATGAAATTAAAACTGAAAATGAGCAACAACGTAAAAATAATTCTCTTTACACTTTTTATAAGCTGTTTTTCTGCTGATTTATTTTCACAAATTGATTCCGGAAAATCTGCCACCAAGCCCATAAAAATGGATGGCCAATCTGGTGCCCTTAAAAGCAAAACTCCCATAAAAGCCACTTTTGAAAATAATAAAATAGCACCTCCGGCTCAAAATCTTGATTTTAAAATCGATGAGAAATTAAACACAAGCGCCATTGATAAAAACTTGGAACAAAATAAATCCAATTCGAAAAATCTTAATTTTTTGATGGAAACATTGCCTGAAGACAAAGACATTATCGGTAAAAAATACTGGAAAGGACAAGATGTTACCCACAAAAAACTCCAAAGCAATTTTAGTTTGGGAACCGTTAACAGCACCACAAAAACAGTTAAAATTGAGTGCCGTGACTTTGGTTTGGTTGATGGTGACCGAATTCAAATTTTCTTGAACAATCAAGTTGTGAGCACCAACATTGGGCTAAAATCAAATTATTTTGTGGTGTATCTTAATTTGGAAGACGGCTTTAACAGAATCGATTTTCAGGCGCTAAACCAAGGTTATTCCGGTCCGAACACTGCCGAAATGATTGTTTATGACGCTATGGGAAATATCATTTCTTCCAAAGAATGGCATTTACAAACTGGTGAAACTGCCACGCTGGGCATCATTAAAAAATAAATTTTATGATATTAGCGGCATCTGGCGTTATTTTACAAGACAAAAAAATACTGTTGCTTCAACGTTCCCACTACACAGAAAATTATGCAGAATGTTGGGGTTGCCCGGGAGGAAGAGCCGAAATTGGTGAAACTGCCGAACAAAACGTGATACGCGAAGTTAAAGAAGAGTGCAACTTAGATTTTACGCCTACCGAAATTATTAAAACCGGTATTTGGCAAGACCGAAAATATTATCGGTTTCTGGGAAATTGGACCGGCGAAATAAAAATTCAGGAACTTGAAGTATTGGATTACAATTGGTTTTCGTTTGATGAAGCCACAAAATTGAAACTGTCTTTTGATTATAGGGAAATCATTGAACTGCTTTACAAAAATCGCCAATTATTATAAAAAATTATCAATATTCTTCATTCACATATTGTCCCAGAAGGCATTGAAAATATTCGGCTGCAAAATTATGCGCCGGCAGTATTTTACGATTTTATTCCGTCAAACAGCGGCATCAAAAAAGCCATTAAACGCGGACAACTGTTAATTAACGGTGAAATAGCCCAAACCGCAACGTATGTGCAATTTGGTCAGGTAATCGATTTGTTGGAAACGCTACAGTCGCAACCGAAAATTTTTGAACTTCCTTTAGAAATTTTGTTTGAAGACAATTTTATGGCGGCGATTCACAAA
>JAUSOJ010000306.1 GCA_030656195.1 Lutibacter sp. | reverse complement strand
AGATTTTCGGTTTCCCCAAGCAATGGTGGCAGTTAAAAATGCGGAAATCTCAATATCTTCCTTCAATGAAAATTGATGCGGAATTTGAATGGGATCGCTGTCAAGAAACATCGGATTGTTGTATTGGACAACTTTTTCATCCAAAAATTCTTTGAGTTCGGTATTCGTCAAGGTGAATTATGTTTTCAAGTTATAATCAGTACAAATATACATTTATACATCATTTAATTTTCTGCCGCATTGATGGCAAAATTTGGCATTTTCAGCGTGGTTGTTTGCTGAACAGTGCGGACAGGTTTTACTATCTGCTCGAGTTTTTAATTCTTGTTTAATAATTTCTGCAGTAAAAATACCAATCGGAACCGCAATAGTAACATACCCTAAAATCATGACTAAACTTGCAATAAACTGTCCATATGGTGTATGGGGAATCAAATCAGCATTACCAGCTGTTGTAAGTGTTACGATTGCCCATAACATACTGAGTGGAATATTAGAAAATCCGTTATCTGAGCCTTCCACTAAAAACATAATGGTTCCTAAAATAACAGTAACTATAAATACACTGAAAAGAAATGTCAAAATTTTAATTTTGCTTGCTTTAATTGCAGCAAGTAAATCACCATAATCCACTATATATCTCGTTAACTTTAAGATCTTAAATGCCCTTAGAAATCTTAAAGTTCGAAGAACGACTAAAGCTTGACTCCCTACAAATATCATGGAAACATATTTTGGGAATATTGAAAATAAATCAATAATCCCATAGAAACTAAAAATATAATTAGTCGGTTTTTTAGCAACCAATATTCGAGAAAAATATTCCAGTGTAAAAAGTACGGTAATTATCCATTCTGAAATATTTAAAAAGTTATGATATTTGGAATTAATATTTTCTACACTTTCAATCGATACAATCACAACGCTTAATAGAATAAGGGTTATTAATACAAAATCAAACCATTTTTTAGCTGGGTTTCCCGATTCATAAATAATTTTATAAAGGAAAGTTTTCCAATTTGTTATGTGTTGCGTCAGTTTCAAAATACATTTTTTATCAAAAGCTATCCCTAAAATAAAACATTTATTTTAAATAAAAAATGATTATTATCTTTTTAATGGAATAAGTATTTGAATGAAATCACTGCAATTAATTTAGGAATACTGAGCCGTAAAACGGTTTCATTCAGTAATTTACAGAAGTTTGTTTCAATCAGATTCAATCAAGTTTTCAATTTTTGTAAAGATTTCTGAAGGATTTGTTTCAAAATCGAACCAATGAATGTTTTCATCTTTTTTGTTCCAGGTCACTTGCCGTTTAGCAAAACGTCGCGTATTTTTTTTAATTTCTTCAATAGCGAACTCCAGTGAATATTTTCCGTCGAAATAATCAAATAACTCTCGGTAACCAACCGTTTGCAAGGCATTCAGTTCTTTGTGCGGATACAGTTTATTGGCTTCATCCAGCAAACCTTCTTGCAGCATGATATCAACTCTTTGATTAATGCGGTGGTACATAATTTCCCTATCGGCGGTTAGACCAATTTTTATCGGAATAAAATTTCGCTTTGTTTTGTTCTTATTTTTGAAGGAAGAATAAGGCTTTCCGGTTCCAATGCAAATTTCCAAAGCCCTGATTAATCGGTGCGGATTTTCAATTTCTATGTCATTGTATGATTCAGGATCTAATTCTTTTAACTGATTTTGGAGGATTTCTAGTTCACCATCTTCAATTTGTTTGTTGAGTTTCAGCCTAATTTCGGGAGCAATTTCAGGAAAATCATCAAAACCTTCAAGTACGGCGTTGGTATACAAACCGCTTCCGCCAACCATCACAACAATATTGTTTTTTAAAAACAATTCATCTAATTTTTTAAGTGCATCTTTTTCAAATTGCCCAACGCTATAATGATCCAAAATGGATTTATTTTGAATGAAATGATGTGTGACAGCAGCCAATTCTTCAGCAGAAGGAACTGCCGTTCCAATGTTCATTTCTTTGAAAAACTGACGAGAATCACATGAAATAATATCCGTGTTAAAATGCTTTGCCAATTGAATGCTCAAAGCTGTTTTGCCAATGGCGGTTGCGCCAATCACGGTGATTAAGTAGTTATTCATCATTTAATTTACCGCCGCATTTATGGCAAAATTCTGCATCTGTCATATGATTGTCGGTCAAACAATGCGGACAGGTTTGTGTATGTGTTTGTGTTTTTAAATCTTGCGAGGTGATTGCAGATGTTACAATTCCCGTTGGTACCGCAATAATTCCATATCCCAAAATCATCACAAAACTGGCAAGAAGCTGTCCAAATGGCGTTTGGGGCGCCAAATCGCCATAACCTACCGTGGTTAGCGTCACAATGGCCCAGTACATGCTAATAGGGATGCTTGTAAAACCATTTTCCGGACCTTCAATCAAATATATAATGGTGCCGATAATAATGGTAATTATAAATACGCTGAACAAAAACACCGAAATTTTAATTCTGCTTGCTTTTAAAGCAGTCATTAAATTAAAAGATGCGCCTAAGTAATGGGTTAATTTTAAAATTCTGAAAACCCGCAGCAATCTTAATGCGCGAAGTGCCACCAAAAAATGGGTCCCAATAAAAATTAGGGATAAATATTTGGGAATTGTTGCCAATAAATCTATAATTCCATAAAAACTGAATATGTATTTTGAAGGTTTTTTAATGACAATAATTCGTATAAAATATTCTATGGTAAAAAGAATGGTAATTACCCATTCTGAAATATTTAAAAAGTAATTATATTTTGCATTAAAACTTTCAACACTTTCAAGCATTACCAGTAAAATACTCGATAAAATAGCGAATATTAAAACGATATCAAACCATTTTCCGGCGGGCGTATCCGCTTCATAAATAATTTGGTAAAGTTTTGTTTTCCAGTTTTTATTGCGTGCTGCCTGTTTTAACATAAATTTTTTATAAAAGCGAGACTAAAATAAAACATTTATTTTAATTAAAAGCGGAATCTTTTTTATTATGAATAACAGCTGTTTCTTTAATTATTAAATCCGTTTTTTGGGAGTTAATAATATGTTTAAACAATATTTTAAAAAATTCATATTCAAAATTATTAAAAACAGGTTTGTCAATAATGATAGAACTGTTTAATG
>JAUSOJ010000296.1 GCA_030656195.1 Lutibacter sp. | reverse complement strand
TTTGAAATCAACACCGGATTTCCGTTTTCAATTTTGTAAAGGCCGTCATTCATTTTTTGAAAATAAATGCTTTCATCCACTTTAAAAACCTTCGGAAGGTTGGTTTTAGAATCTATGCTGTTAAACGATTCATCAACCGTGTTGTAAATATAAATGCGATGCAATGATTGAAACAATACCCAATTGTCAAATTTCACAATATTCCAAAATTCCTCTTCAAGCAAAGGTTCTTTCAATTTTTTGCTCAGAGAAAAATAAATCAAATTTCCAAAATCGTTTTTCTCCCAATACCCAAATTCCATATAGCAGCCCGTATATATTCTATTGCCTATAACATTTACAGAGCGCATACTCGATTTGTTGGGCGTTGGATACAATTTCCACTTTGATCCGTTAAATTCTAACAATCCGCTGCTGTTGGCAATATACATATAATTGTCTGCCGATTGCGAAATGGACCAGTTCTGATTTTCAGCGCCATAAATTTCCGGGGCATAATTTTCAACAGGCGGCAATTCTTGAGCCTCCATAAAAATAATGGCCAAGAATAGAAAAAATTGTATCGATTTTCTAAAGAATTTCAATCGGTATAAATTAAAAATAGGTTCGTTACAATATTACAATATTTTTTGCAACTGTTTTTTTTGATTCTTGTGTATTTTTTGAGAAAATTATAGTAGAAATAAAAGTTTATTTTGCATTGTCTGCCTTTTTTTGGAAGGCGTTATCCGCCAGCTGGCGGGTCGGGCTTTTCGTTCCAATCTTTTTATCGGAGAAAAACCGCTAAAAAGTATTTCCACTTCAAACATGGTTCACTGAACTCCTAAAAAAATAAATAAGTGGTGAAGTAATCTCTAACGCAACTTGGATTAAGCTATGTACATTGTTAATTTAGTGATAAAAAAAACGGACAGCTCACAAGCTGTCCGTTCTAATAATTTTTCATCCCAAGTATTCGTGATCAATTTTTTTTGTGCGCGTAACAAGATTCGAACTTGCACATTCTAAGCGAACACCAGCCCCTCAAGCTGGCGCGTCTACCAATTCCGCCATACGCGCATTGCTTTAAACAAAAAAAGCTAAGCGGTTAAACTTAACTTTTTGTGACCGGGCTGGGGCTCGAACCCAGGACCACCTCCTTAAAAGGGAGGTGCTCTACCAACTGAGCTACCAGGTC